>CAYJON010000001.1:0-18533 GCA_964371795.1 uncultured Akkermansia sp.
GTGTGCAAATTATCTATTGCGATTGATTATTTGAACTCCAAGATGATGCTTTCACCCTTCTTGAGGTTCAACTCATGCAAGAGGATGAAGTCATTGGTCACTGTAGCGGGCATGTCGCTATTGATGCTGCTGACATTCATGCGCTTGGGATACCAAGCTGCAAAGCGGTTCTTGTAGTCAGCCTTGGCGGTGAGCTTCAGCTTGTTATCTGCAAGCCACTCTGTTTCCAGACTGCTAGGTGCATGTGATTCATCCAAGGTGGCTGACCACATGGGGTCACCCAAGAGGGCGACGACGTCACGGTCATGCACAACGCCCATTGCGTCTTGGCTCATTTTCTCCGCGGGGAAGCCAGAGTCACGTATGGACATGATGAGTTGCTGCTGCGCGTTGCTGTTGCTGATGGAAGAGCCATTGAACTCTGCCTTCATCAGGAGGGGATCGAGGTCAACAGTCTTCTTGATGAGGAATTGGTTGTTGAGGTACCATGCCTCTGTGAGGGTGGTTCCTTTACCATTACCAAAGAATGTGCCCAGTGTGCCCCAACCACCGTCTCCGTACCAAGATGGTACTGTGTAGCCTACGACTTGGTTGTTGGTGTAACGTGAAAGCGCGGTGATGGCCATGCTGTCTTTGCTACGTGCAACGTGGGCAAAGAGGCAGTTACCTGCGGCCAACCAGACGCGTGTTTCACCATCTGCCTTAATCTTTGTAGCAGCGTACTGCTCGCTAAGCTTCTTGAGGGGCTCTAGGTTGCCTTTCATGGCTAGTGGCAGTGCTTGTCCTACATAGGGTCGCAGCTGGGAGGGGGCGAGTTGGTAGTAGTCATTGCCGTAGGAGAAGATGAGCCCCGCGCCAAAGGGCATTTCGAGGTTGTACTCGGTAGCATGCGCAGAGGTGACGATGAATTGGGGCTTCTTCTCAGCCAGCTCTGAGGCAAACTTGATCTGCATGCCCTTGGCGCGCATGGCCTTGCCTTCTTCTGTGGTGGCTTCGTAGACTGTTTCCTTGGGCTTTTGGTAGCCTGTTTGCTCGAATACTTGGTAGTCGCGCCAGTCAGTGATGGAGCAGCTGTGCTCAAAGCGTCCGCTGTCTATATTGGTGGTAGAGAGGGTGCGCTTGATGACAAGGGGCTTTTCATCAGATGCGATGCGCTGGGCATCAGCGGCTGTGTAGCCTGTGATGATGCCCCACATGCAGTCGCCCCAAATGTCGTCATCTACCTTGCGCGCTGCGCGGTGGATGTTGTTGACGAGGACGTAGTCAATTTCCTCTGGCTTTGCAACGATGGCTGCGTAGCGTGCTTGCGTGTCGCGTAGTGCGGCTTCGCAGGCGTTGAGGTCTTTGAGCGTGACAAGCTGTGCGCCGGCGTACTTTTTGAGTAGCGTCTCGGCGACAGCCTTCCACGCGGGGTCAGCAGCGGTGCTCTCCGAGATGAGCACCGTGTAACCCAGTTCGTTATTTAGTTTTTTTTTTGAATCTTCCGTTGCATCGGGAAGTTTGACACCATCGGGGACTACTGTGAAGAAGGTGGCGTTATCCTTGCTGAAGATTTCCTTGGCGAGGGCTACGATTTCTTCGTAGGTAATGGATTCTGTGTCCGACTTCATGTCGCGCATGAGGGGTAGCACTCTGTCATCGCTTTGCAGCTTTGTCAGGTTGCTTGTCCAGTAACCACCGGAGCGGAGGTTCTTGTCGATGCGGTTGACAATGGGCAGGATGGCGCGGTCAAAGTCTTCCTTGGTGATGCTGCCGTCCTGTGCCATACCAGAGAGGATGCTGTCCATGGCGGAGCTAACCAGCTCCATATTGCCGACAACACCTGCGCTGCTAGACATGAGCATCGCAGCACCATCATAGTTGCTGGATACGTTCAAGCTGACGCTGGGGGAGTATGTCTCACCGAGGTTCTGACGGATGCCGTCAAAGAGTTTTTCGCGAAGGATGGCGTTGAGGACATTCAAACGACGGTTGCGGCGCAGGTCGCGTCCATCACCGATGGGGCGTACGTGGGCGACAAGTGTCTTGTCCAAATCGCTATCATACTTGAGGGTGTGGCGTTGCTTCCATGGTTGGAAGTTGACGTCACGCTGCTCATCAGTCACGGCTGTGAACTCTGTGGCGCGCTGTGGCATGGCTGCAAAGCTGCGCTCAAGCACGGGGATGATTTCTTCTACCTTGAAGTCACCGACTATGGTTACTTCAATTGCGCCCTTTTGCAGAGAAGGCATGATGGTAGCCTTTGCTTCTTCGAGGGTGAGGGATTTCATCTGCTCCTCGGTGGGGATGGTGAAGCGGGGGTCATTGCCATAAATCAGAGGCATTCCCTGCTGCTGGAAGGCTCCAGTCTCTGTTGTCTTGAGGGAGGTGAAGACCATGGGCAGTCCGCGTTGGAAGAGGTCAAGAGACTCCTTGCGGAAACCAGGGTGAAGGATGGAGGCGATGAGCAATTGGCATTGCAACTCGATATCTTCCTTGCTGGATGAACCAGAGAAGATGAAGCGGTCAAAGCCCGCATCAAAGCTGCGTCCAACGCGCTTGCCAGCAAGAATCTGGCGCAGGTCGTCGTTGGAGTGTGCTTCCAAGCCACCCTGTCCCATAGCAGCACCGATGAGCCAAGCAAGACCGGGCTTGCCAGCCTTGTCAATGACGAGACTACCACCGTCAACGGCTGCTTGCACAGAGATAGAGCCCTTCACAGAGTCGAGGGGCTTGAGGTTCACCTTCACACCATTGGAAAGGGTGAGAGTGGTGACACCGAGGTCTTCGATGAGAGCCTTTTCAACTACTGTGCCAGCTTTACCAACTTCGGAGTAGGCAAAGGTCTTCACTTCCTGCTTTTCAGGGGCAGCGACAGCTACTTGCTGTGATTGCTTGAGAGCCTTGCGGAGGGCATCTTTGTCCACTCCTTCTGGGAGAGTACCTGTGAGGGAAATCTTGATACGGTTGCCGTCATATTCCTCTTGGAGTGCCTTTTGGACGAGCTCAGGATTATTGAGAACAAGGGCTTTGCCGAGTTGGAAGATGCGCATATCTTCATTGGGATCTGTGCTAACGGTCTTGGACTCAATGGTATCAAGGAGGCTATCAGCCATAGCGGAAGAGCTGACTGCTTCCCACTGCTCGATACGCTGTTTTTGAGCACTTTCCCATGTGGCAAGCACCTCATTGATTTCTGCTGCACTGAAGCCATGCTCTAAAGCGCGGCGGTGTTCCTGATCAATCATATTCAGAGCCTTTTGCCAGTTTTCTGGCTTTGCAGAGGCACTGAGGCTATTGACATCCACCATCTCCATCACAGGAGACTTGCTGATGGATGCAGAAAGAATGGGGCTATCTGCTTCCTTGACCAAGCGGGAGAAACGACGGTTGATGATGCTATGAGCCACAGCGAGGGGGTAGCCCTCAATACGGCTGGTGACGCTGTCGTCCTTCTTTTCATGAGGATCAACCACGTTGAGGGAGATGGAGACATTGGGAGACTCGGGGTTGGCCATGACGAGGACATCTTCGCCAAAGTTGTTGACTTCGCCGCGAGAAGGACGGGGACTGCCCTTGCGAGCCTCCATGCTGTCAAAGTGCTTTTTGATGGATGCTTCCATCGTAGCAGGATCAAAGTCACCCGTGACGACCAATGTCATGCGATCGGGTGTGTAGAAATTCTTGTAGTAATCGCGGAAGACGCTGTAGGGAGCCTTGGTAATCATTTCCTCTGTGCCTATGGGGAGGAACTTGGCAATGCGAGAGCCCTTGGTAATCATATCAAAGGTCGCAAGCATCGTGCGGTAGGACTCGGAGTCTCTTACCTTGAGCTCGCTGAGAATGACACCGCGCTCCTTGTCAATGGCTTCCTCTGTGAGGGTTGCGCCATCTGCGTAGTCACGCATAACATTGAGGGTGAAGTCAACGGTCTCTTCGTTGGTCTTGGGCATCTCAACGATGTAGACTGTTCTGTCCTGACCCGTGTAGGCATTGATGTCGCCACCAAAGCCCATGCCCATCTTCTGGAAGGCAGGGATGAGTTCACCGCGCTTGTACGTACGGCTACCATTGAACATCAAGTGCTCAAGGAAGTGGGCAACACCACTTGCTTCTATGGTCTCATCCAGTGAACCAAACTCGACATAAAGGCGCGCGCTGGCGCGTCCCTTTGGTTCTGCCGTGGGGCGAATCATGTAGCGCATGCCATTGGCAAGCGTTCCTGTGACCAACTTGGCATCTTGGGTTAATTTTTCGGATGTGACAACTGCCTTCACCGCGTCATCCACAACTGATTCTGCCTGCAATGTTGGGGCAGATAGGAGGGACAAACTCAGAGCGAGAAGGACTGCTTTTTTGGTAAAAGAGGATATGGGATACATATTGCCTGTTACACTAACATAGTCACCGTAGAAGTCAAGCAGGCTTTCTGAGATTGTATAAAGTTTTTCTGTCAGTATTCTGTCATTATAAGATTGCACTGGCAGGGCTGCAAGGCTACAATGGCGGGGGGAGGTAGCACCCTCCCCTCCTTTTCTTATGTCACAGGATTACCAAGTAGCCGATATGAGCCTCAGTGATTGGGGTCGCCGTGAGATTCAAGTCTCAGAATATGAAATGCCCGGTCTCATCGCTTGCCGCGAGAAGTATGGAGAAGAGCAACCCCTCGCGGGCGTGCGCATCATGGGCTCCTTGCACATGACAATTCAGACAGCCATTCTCATCGAGACGCTGGTTCACCTTGGCGCGGAGGTGCGCTGGGCGAGCTGCAATATCTTTTCCACCCAAGACCACGCTGCCGCCGCCATTGCTGCCGCTGGCATCCCTGTCTTTGCATGGAAGGGCGAAACACTGGAAGAATACTGGGACTGCACGTGGAAGGCGCTCTGCCATCGCGACGGTCTCGGTCCTCAGCTCATTGTAGATGACGGTGGTGATGCCACCCTCCTCCTGCACAAGGGTTACGAAATGGAACTGGGTGACACATGGGTTGATAGCCCCTCAGAAAGCGAAGAAGAGCAAATCATCAAAAACCTCCTCAAGCGCATCGCCGTGGAGCAACCTGGTGTCTTCCAACGCTGGATTCCAGAGCTCAAGGGCGTGTCGGAAGAAACCACCACTGGTGTCCACCGCCTCTACCAAATGGAAAAAGAAGGAAAACTCCTCATCCCCGCCATCAATGTCAATGACTCTGTCACCAAGAGCAAGTTTGACAACCTCTATGGCTGCCGCGAAAGCCTCACCGATGGCATCAAGCGTGCCACCGATGTCATGCTAGCAGGCAAGGTAGCTGTTGTTTGCGGCTACGGCGACGTGGGCAAGGGTTGCGCCCAAGCCATGCGCGGACAGGGCGCACAGGTCATCGTCACAGAGATTGACCCCATCTGCGCCCTCCAAGCCGCTATGGAAGGCTACCGCGTCCTCACGGTAGAAGACGCCCTCCCCTTTGCTGACCTCTATGTCACCACCACTGGCAACCGCGACATCATCACCTTGGAACACATGACCGCGATGAAGGATCAGGCCATCGTCTGCAACATTGGGCACTTTGACAATGAAATTCAGGTTGCCCGCCTCCAAGCCCATGAAGGCATCATCCGCACAGAAATCAAACCACAGGTGGACAAGTACAGCTTCCCCGAAACTGGTAACAGCATTTATCTGCTAGCGGAGGGTCGCCTCGTCAACCTCGGTTGCGCCACAGGTCACGCCTCCTTTGTTATGAGCAACAGCTTCACCAACCAAGTACTTGCCCAAATGGCACTCTGGGAAGACAGAGACAATGCCACACCACGCGTAGAAGTACTGCCCAAGCAACTGGACGAAGAAGTCGCCCGCCTGCACCTTGATAAGCTGGGCGCAAAACTCACCACCCTCCAAGCCCATCAGGCAGAATACATAGGCGTGGACGTAGAAGGCCCCTACAAACCCGATAGCTACCGCTATTAGCATGTCCTTGGAACATGAGCTAGACTGGCTCTACAGCACCCAGCTTTTTGGAATCAAGCTGGGGCTGGAGGGCATCAGCCACCTGCTGCGCAGCTGCGGAGTGGACACAGTCGCCCCCCATGTGCGCGTCATCCATGTCGCTGGCACGAATGGAAAGGGATCGACCTGCGCCATGCTAGAGCGCATGGGCAGGGAACTAGGCTACAGGACAGGCTTTTTCAGCTCCCCGCATCTCTACCGCTTTGCAGAACGCATGCGCGTGGATGGAGAACTGCTCCCCGATGCGCAACTAGCCCGCCAACTGCGGCAGTTGAGAGAGCGCGTCACTGCATGGCAAGACCGCCCTGTGCCCACCTTCTTTGAGTTGGTCTTCGCCCTTGCCCTCCTCTGCTTTCAAGAAGCTGGCTGTGATCTACTCATCCTAGAGACAGGCATGGGCGGCAGATTAGATGCCACCAACGCCCTCGCCAAGGATGTTGCCGTCATCACCCCCATAGGACTGGATCACACCCAGTATCTGGGCGACACCCTCTCTGCTATAGCCGCAGAAAAAGCAGGCATCATCCAAGCCGACTGCCCCATTTTCTCCGCTGTACAGGACGAAGAAGCAGCAGCCGTCATACGCGCTCGCAGCGCAGAGCTCCATGCCCCCTGCCACTTTGTCACAACAGCCCTCCCCGCTGACTGGGAACTATCCTTAGCTGGACAACACCAGCGAGAAAATGCCGCCCTTGCCCTAGCCGCCCTGCGGCAGTTGCCCGAGATAGAATCACGCTGGGACGAGGCAGCACTACGCCACGCCCTAGCCGATGTCCACTGGGCAGGACGCTTTGAAAGAATAGACAACAGGGGAAAAGCAGACCTCATTCTGGATGGGGCACACAATGCGCACGCCATGCGTGTCCTTGTCGAGACATGGCAGCAGCAAATGGGCGCAGCAGGCGCAGCCTGCCTCTTTGCTGCCAGTGCTGACAAGGAACTAGAGCCAGCAGTACGCCTCCTTGATAGCATCGTGGAGGAATGGATACTCCCTCCTGTCAACTCCCCCCGCATCATGGAGAGAGAACAACTGGCAAATCAACTGCGAGAATGGAGCAAAAAGCCCGTACGCACTGTCGATAGCCTCAGACAGGGACTTGAAGAACTGCGTGAGCAACATAGGGAGCAACTGGCCTGTGGCTCCTTCTTCCTCGTAGGAGAAATCCATGCCCTACTAGCAGAGGAGTCCTACAGAGCCAGTACTCAATAGCCTCTAACCCTCCTTAATCTTTTCCACTAGGGCGCGACAAATAAAGCTAAAGCTCTTAAAATCATCAAATCCCTTTCGTTGACGGATCTCGACGAGATAGAAGTAATAGTCGAGCAGATCATCATGCTCCATAATAGCATGCAAGAGCCTGCTATGATCCATGAACTTGATAAAGCGTTTTGAAAGATCTGGGGGAATCACCGAGTCTCCCACTCCAGCAGAAGACGTATTATAGGCATCTGATAGAAAATAGATATCCTTAGTCATCTTGCCATCCTTACAAGAGCTCAAAATGGCTTCCATTTGCTTGATATACTTTTCAATAGTCATGCGATATCCTTCTGGCAATGCGGATGCATCCATGCCTTTGAGGATCTGTACCCCTGCTTTTGTGGTAAGGTAGTGTATTTCATCTATATCAGAAGTTCTTTCGATGATATCGGCTTCGGCTAGCAGTATAGCGCATAGGTACTGACGAGAGTAGTTCTGCACACTGACTGGTAGTAGGTGAAAGCGAGGAAGATCATTTTCCTCAGCATGTTTATCTAATCTGAGTTTAATGCTTTCGTAAGATTTTGCACGCTGCTGGGCTGATATCTGGCATTGCTCCTGATACAGGCTATCTACTAAATCAATGAGGCTAGGCAGAGCTCGCGCACTTCTGGGGTAAAGCTGCTGCAACTTCTCCTTGGCTTTGAGTGTATTTTGCCACAAAGCTGCCTGCTCTTCCTTGCTATCATAACGACGAAAAGCCAGTTGGGCTATCAGCTCGATTTCTTGATCAATGTACTCTTTGTAATGATCTAATTCAAAGTTGCCGCTACTGGGATGATCCTGACGGCATATTTCTCTAGCTACCTTGCCTCGTGTGGGTGATTGGCGCAGTTTCTTTAAATACTCATGCGTATCCTCCACTTCTTCCGCTAACACCTCCTTGTATCGCTCTATATCTTGACGCAGGCTATCTGGGTCAAATACGATGGTTTTAACATGACGCGATCTGCATGGTTCTTCTACTTCTTCACTTGCCTTGCTATTATAGTGTTCCAAGAGGGCGTCAAGGTCATCACTAAGCTCTATTGAATCAAGCAGATGACATTGCCTATCCTCATCCCACTCAAAGTGGAGAAAATAGCCCGCCTTCCCCTCCCAAAGGTGGAGACTGGCAGCAAAGGAATCCTTGGGTTCATAATGAACAACAGTCGATACTGGCGGAGTCCAGCGTTTTAATGATAATACCTGCTTCGACAAGATACTCTCCACCTCGGATAGGGAGAGACCAAGTTTGATGATCATTTTATTCTGCGCCACTTTCTCGGCAGGCACAGCGGGTGCTGTTTCTGCAAGAATAGGCAAAGTCAGTAAAGGGAGAGCACTGAGGCAGGTAAAGATAGTTTTCATCTATCAGGTATGACACAGTCTGTCTTATTTTTGTTCAATATTCTTGTTCTAGCCTCATCGTTTTAGTATAAATTAAATTATATGAAAACTGTCTTCACGTGGCTCGTGGCACTCTTCTCTCTACTATGGGCGGAGGCGAAATACACAACACAAATCAAACCCGCCCCCGATGAAAAATGGTGGGGTGGCATGGTGGCCATGGGCTCTCGCATGCCCTTTGAGGAGAAATTGAACTATGTGGATCTAGGCACGACCAATTGGAATAACCAGAATGTCCCCCTCCTTCTTTCCTCACATGGGCGCTATGTATGGAGCGATTATCCCTTTTCCATCAAAATCCATCAAGGCGTCATCGAGCTAGTCTCAGAAAAAGAAGAATTGCAAGCCCTAGACGCAGGCGACACGCTGCGCGATGCCTACATGGTGGCTAGTGCCAAGCATTTTCCCAGCTCTCAAAAGCTACCGCATGCACTCTTTTTCTCCATGCCGCAGTATAATACATGGATAGAGCTGATGTACAATCAGAATCAAAAGGATATTCTCCACTACGCGGAGAGCGTGAAGGCACATCAATTCCCCGTTGGTGTCTTGATGGTGGATGATAATTGGCAAAAATATTATGGTAATTTTGAGTTCAAGCCCGACCGCTTCCCCGACCCCAAGGGCATGGTGGAGCAACTGCATGCGGACGGCTTCAAAATAATGCTCTGGGTCTGCCCCTTTGTCAGTCCAGATTCACCCGAGTTTCGCTACTTGGAGAAGAAGGGCTACCTCATCTCCACCCAATCAGGTGGTGCAGCCATGATTCGCTGGTGGAACGGCGTGAGTGCCTGCTACGACACAACAAATCCCGAAGCCGTTGCCCACCTCGTCGCGCAGCTCAAAAAATTGCAGAAAGAATATGGCATAGATGGGTATAAATTCGACGCTGGTGACATCAATTTCTACACGAATAAGGATCTGGTATTTCACCAAAAGGGGGCAAGTGCGGTGGATCTATGCGAGAGCTGGGCGAAAATAGGTCTCCAATTCCCCTTTAATGAGTACCGCGCCTCCTGGAAAATGGGTGGTCAAGCCCTCGTTCAACGCCTTGGCGACAAGAGCTATTCTTGGAACTCCCTGCGCCTACTCATACCCGACATGATAGCAGCAGGTCTGCTGGGACATGCCTACACCTGCCCTGACATGATAGGCGGTGGGGAGTTTTCCTCCTTCTTGAATGTGGATGCAGCAAAGTTTGACCAAGAACTCATCGTGCGCTCCTGCCAGCTGCATGCCCTCATGCCCATGATGCAATTCTCTGTCGCACCATGGCGCATCTTGGATAAAAAGCACCTCGATATCACCATGCGCTTCGCCCGCCTTCATGAGCAAATGGGGGATTACATACTCTCCTGCGCACAGCATGCCGCGCAGACAGGAGAGCCCATTTTGCGCTCTATGGAGTACAGCTACCCGCACCAAGGATTTGCCCAGTGCAAGGATCAATTCATGCTGGGCGACAAGTACCTCGTCGCCCCCATGGTGAGCAAGGGCTACTCGCGCAAAGTCATGCTACCCAAGGGCAGATGGCAAGATGACCTCGGCGAAATCATCGAAGTCAAAGAAGGCGTAAAAACACTGGATATCGCCGTCCCTATTGAGCGTCTACCTTATTATCAGAATGTAGGCATCAAGTAAAGATGACCGTCTTGTTGCCGTAGACAAGAATCTTGTGCGCAACATGCTTTTCGACAGCATGTGAGAGGACGATTTTTTCTATATCGCGCCCCTTGTTGACTAGGGTCTGCACGGAGTCTCGGTGAGAAACGCGTGTGATATCCTGCTCGATGATAGGCCCTGCATCCAGTTCATTGGTGACGTAATGGCTGGTAGCACCGATGAGCTTTACCCCGCGCTCAAAGGCTGCATGGTAAGGCTTTGCGCCTACAAAGGCGGGGAGGAAGGAGTGGTGGATATTGATAATCTGATGCTCATAGGCAGAGATAAAGCGCGGAGAAAGTATCTGCATGTAGCGCGCGAGCACGACAAAGTCCACGCCATTCTCGGCTAGCAGGGCAAGGGTGGCCTCCTCCTGCTGCTGCTTGTTCTCCTTGGTGATGGAGAACATGTGGTAGGGTATATCAAACTTTTCTGCTACGTGGCGCATGTCCTCGTGATTGCTGATGATGAGGGGGATTTCTACATCCCATTCCCCAGCTGTGTAACGACCCAAAATATCAAAGAGGCAGTGCGACATCTTGGAGACAAAGAGCGCCATGCGGGGCTTTTTGTCATTGAAGTAGAGCTCATAGTGCATGCCATACTTTTTCCCATACAGCAGGTCAAATGTATCTGCTATCTTTTCATCAGGGATGATGAAGTCAGCAAGCTCCCACTCCACACGCATGAAAAAGACCTTTTCTATCCTATCAGCATGCTGAGCAAGGTAGATGATATTGCCACCATTGTCATTGATGAAGGTGGTGACAGTGGCAAGTATGCCCTGCTTGTCAGGGCAATGCAGGAGGAGAATAGCAGTTTTATTTGAAGGTGTAGGTGCAGACATGATGAAAAGTGAAGAGGGGGATTTTAGTCCCCGCTCTTCAAGACATTAATAAAGGCTTCCTGTGGGATGTTGACGCGACCAATGGCCTTCATGCGCTTCTTGCCCTCCTTTTGCTTTTCGAGCAGCTTGCGCTTTCGGGTCACGTCACCACCGTAACACTTTGCGGTAACATTCTTTTTCATCGCAGAGATGCTTTCGCGGGCAATGATTTTGCCCCCAATGCAGGCCTGAATAGCCACAGTGAACAGCTGGCGTGGGATAACGTCCTTCAACTTCACCGCCAGTTCACGTCCCTGCGATTCGGCACGGTCGCGGTGAACAATCATGGAGAAGGCATCAACAGCCTCACCCGCTATCATCATATCCATCTTCACAAGGTGCGCGGACTGGTAGCCATCTGGCTCATAATCCATCGAACCGTAGCCCCTCGTAGCGGACTTGAGCTTGTCGTTGAAGTCCACGAGAATTTCTGCCATAGGAAGGCGGCAGGTAAGCATGACGCGCATGTCATCAATGGTCTCTGTGTGATTCACCTCACCGCGCTTTTCCAGCACAATGCGCATGATATCCCCAATGTATTCTGAGGGTATCATGATGAAGACCTTGACCACAGGTTCACGTATTTCCTTGATTTCCTGCGCCTCGGGGAGGAAGGTGGGGTTATCCACCAGCATCTCTTCTCCGTCAGTCTTTGTCACCTCATAAATCACAGAGGGGTAGGTGGAGATGACATCCATGTTAAACTCACGGCGGAGGCGTTCTTGGATGATTTCCATGTGCAGGAGACCCAAGAAACCGCAGCGGAAGCCGAAGCCGAGGGCAACAGAGCTTTCGCCCATGTAGCTGAAGGCTGCATCATTAATTTGCAACTTAGCCATGGCGGCCTTGAGGCTTTCATAATCACTGGAGTCAATGGGATAAATCCCCGAGAAGACCATGGGGCGTATTTCCTTGAAACCAGGTAGTGGCTCGGAACAGGGATTGATCATGTCCGTGTAGGTGTCACCTATTTTGACATCGCTAGCGGACTTCATGTTGGCGATGATGTAGCCCACGTCACCTGTTTGCAGCATGGGGGTGGCTTGCATCTTGGGAGTGAAGACACCAACTTCCTTGACTTCATAGGTTTCATCCGTGTGGAAAAGCTTCACCTTCATGCCACGCTTTACCTCACCAGAGGCCATACGCACATAGGAAACAACACCACGGTAAGCATCATATACAGAGTCAAAGACAAGGGCACGCAGCTTGTTATCCTCTATGGGGGTTGGGGGTGGGATGCGGGCAACAACAGCCTCGAGAATGTCCTCAATGCCAATACCAGCCTTGGCAGAGCAGAGAATGGCCTCATCGCGAGGGATGCAGATAACATCCTCCAACTGCTTGTAAACGCGGGGCAAATTGGTGCTAGGGAGGTCAATCTTGTTGATAACAGGGATGATAGTCAGCCCTTGATCCAGTGCAAGGTGCATATTAGCAAGAGTCTGCGCTTCTACCCCCTGTGCAGCGTCAACAATGAGCAAAGCACCATCACAGGCCGCTAGGGAGCGAGAGACCTCATAGGAAAAGTCAACATG
Organism: uncultured Akkermansia sp.; assembly: GCA_964371795.1. Taxonomy (GTDB): domain Bacteria; phylum Verrucomicrobiota; class Verrucomicrobiia; order Verrucomicrobiales; family Akkermansiaceae; genus Akkermansia. The sequence continues at coordinate 12,704 of CAYJON010000001.1, forward strand.
CCCAGGTGTATCAAGGAGGTTGAGTTCATAGACCTTACCATCTTTCGCCTTGTAGCGCATGGTAACGGGATGAGACTTAATGGTAATACCCTTTTCGCGCTCCAGATCCATTGCATCGAGTAGCTGGTCTTGCTTTTCGCGTTCGCTAATGGTCTGCGTGAACTCAAGAAGACGGTCGGAAAGGGTGGTTTTTCCGTGGTCAATGTGGGCGATAATTGAAAAATTGCGTTTGAACTCCGTGCTGGTTGACATGCGCACGGGAGCATACGCTAGCCTTTGATAGAAGTCAAGACATTTCGTATGGGACATTTCTCTTTCAAGCTTGCTTTGAAAACAAAAATATGCTAGCTTGGATAAAGCCATGAACAAGTATCACCTTCTAGGCACTTGCTGCCTCTGTCTCAGCCTATCAACTGCCTATGCTCAAGCCCCACAGGACAGGCCTGTTTCTGAGCAAACAGTAGAATCCGTCCTCGTCGTCCCCAAGCCCCTATGCTCCACCGTGCAGACAGAGCAGGGCTTCCTCATAGCTGTCCATGACTTCAGTCAGGATGAAAGTCAAATCTACATCCATAATGCCAGCACGGGCGACATCAACGCGAAGATAGATTTTGGAAAGCAAGCCATCTATCAGCTCCAATTCACTCCCAAGGGCGATTTTCTGCTCATTTTCACAGAAAAGCGCATCCACTACATCGACACAAAGAAAGGTGTCGAGACTCGCTACATCGACCTCCCTGCAAATAACAGCCCCGAGTCTGTGGAAATCAGCCCTGATGGCAGCCACATGCTCCTCGTCTGCACCACGCCCACAGAAGCAGCAAAAGCGGGAAGCCCGCCCCCTCCTAACAAGGCCGTTGTGCGAGTGGTCAAGTTAGACGACCTGAGCTTTGCCTTCACCATGGACTTGGAACTAGACCCAAGCAATGAGCGCGTTCCCATCGTCAAATTTGCACCTAATACCACCAAGGAACTCATCTACGCACAGGGCAAATCCCTCAACGCCATTGATTGCGTGAAAAAGACTGTAGGTCATATAGCCACATTGGACAAGGAGATTTGGAGCATAAAGTACAGCCCCGATGGAAGGGTACTCTTTATTGGTGGTTCAGACGGCTATCTCGGTAGCCTCAGCCCATTGGGCATCAAGACACATCATGCAGGAACAGAGGGAGAAGTGGAGCAGATTCAGATATCCGAAAATGGCAGCATGATTCTAGGCTCTGTACTCTATGGGGGGCTTTGCCTCTACAACTGGGTGGACGATAAGCTCTACAACAATATCAACAAAGGTGTAGAGAGTCAATCCGCCTGTAGCATCAGCCCAGATGGCAAGTACCTCGCCGCTGTATCATACGACAATAAAAAAATCATCATCATCGACATTGCAAAAGAAAGCATCATCACGGAGCTGGAGGACGAGGGCATCTCACTTGTTTTCTTTGACGAGAAAGGGACAAAGGTGTACTACTTGACATCAGGTGGTGAAAAGGTGAAGACTGTCAGCATAAAGCAAGCATAAAAAAGTCACATATCCTCAGCCAAAGAGCATTGCTCTTTGGCTTTTATTCGGCACTCTCTCGCGCCATCAATACGCGCTGTCTGCATTCTCGCACCAGCATGGCAAAGATATACAAAAGGAAAGCTAGATACCCCATCAGCACCCCCCATTGCATCATATACACCTCCGATATCACAGCTTTTGCTGTCCATATCTGATCATCTTGATCTGCGCCTTCTTTCTCCTCCTCTTTTTTCTCCCAACTGTAGAAACTCACGTAACTACCCTCTCCCCAAACGCCATCGCCTGGCTGTAGCTCATAGTGCTCCAGAATCCTTCCTTGGCTAGGTCGCTTTATCCTCTCCTCCCACGTGATACGCGGCTCTTCTTCGTTTTCTCCTAGATCCGCTCTCTCGATGCTCAGCTTTCTAACCCCCAGTTGCAGTACATGATCATACATTAATTGGTATGGACCTCCCTCAACCTGCCGCAGATGGAACTCTCCCTCTGCCCTCCTGTATCCAAAAGAGCTACCCACTATCACGCCAACACCAAGGATTGCAAACCCTATGACTCGCCGCATTACCCTCTTGTAGGTAGCTGCTCGTATGACAGCGCCTACGATGATGAGCGCAACTAATGTGTGGATTTTCTCCTTCCAGTCAACCCCCATACCGAATTCTTCACCCCCATAGAGACTAAAGATGAATGTATCTCTAAACTTTAAGAACAGCACCCAAAGGTAGAACTGAACAAATAGGAAAAAACCGAATCCCTTTAACTTGCTAATAAAATGCAAGTTGGGATTTTGACGCGTTTCATCCTCTTCATTTTCATCAAGGGGAAAGTAACCCTTGATAAGCAAGATACACACAACGATGAGTTGGAAGAAACAAGCTACAACACAAATGGCACGTAGGCCAAACACACTCTCGGGCTCGGGTACATTGCCCATTGCCCAGAAGAGTAGCCCATAGAGTAACATCTGTATACTGCTGCCTACAAAATTCAAGTAGATCAGCAAATGACGCATCAGGTACCGACTAATCAAGACAATGATAGCAAAGCCTAAGAGGTAGCCGACGCACTGTATGCCCGCATGCTCACCCCCTCCAGCAATTGCCTTAACACTTGCCATGAGGAGGTAGTAAGCGATAATGAGTTTCACCGCGACACAAAGGCTATAAAGCGCATAGAGCAGCTGAGCCTTAGTTTCGCTTATCTCTTCATCTTGTGTGAGCATGCGGGTTAATATAATATGTTAGCTAATGATACCATCGCGCCTCAGCATGGCTTCGGCATCTGGTTCTCTGCCCATGAAGTCATGATAGAGCTCTGCGGCTGGCTTGCTGTTGCCCTTGGATAGGATGCAACGGCGTAGGTCCATGCCTGTTTCTGGGTTGAAAATACCCTCCTTGGCAAAGCGGGAGAAGGCATCAGCCTCTAGCATCTCTGCCCATTTATAAGAGTAGTAGCCCGACTCATAGCCTCCATCAAAGATGTGACTAAAGGCACGCAACATGCTGTTACCCTGCACAGCAAAGGGGATGCGGTAATCTGCTAGCACCTCGCGATCCAGTTCCTCGATATCACGGCCTATGTAGAGCTCCGGATGCTGGTGAAGTTCTAGGTCTATCTTTCCAAAGGAGAGCTGGCGCATGGCAAAGCTAGCCGCACCGTAATTCTTTGCCGCGAGCATTTTGTCAAGAAGCTCCACAGGGATACCTTGCTCTGGGTTTTCGTAGTGACGAGCAAAGCGGTTGAGAGCGTCGCGCTCCCAAGTCCAGTTTTCATTGATTTGGCTGGGTAGCTCCACAAAGTCCCAAGCAACATTCGTGCCGGCTAGTGCGCGTACCTCCACCTCGCTGAGCAGCTGGTGCAGCAGGTGACCAAACTCGTGGAAGAGGGTTTCCACTTCCTCATGGGTCAGCAAGGCGGGCTTGCCGTCCACGGGTCGTGTCATATTGCCACACATGAGCCCCATATGCGGCTGGCGAGGCTCATCACCCTGTGGTGGCAGACCGCAGACAAAGCAGTCCATCCATGCGCCTGCGCGCTTTGTCTCACGTGGGTACCAGTCTGTGTAGAAGGAGCCCATATGGTCACCGCTGGCGACATCATAAAGCTCATAGTACTGCACCTCGGGGTGCCAGACTTCTACTGTGCCTTCGGGTAGGGCTTCTTCATCGCTCTCTCTGTAGGCTGTAGGGCATTCTACAAGGCGTATGCCAAAGAGCTCTGAGTAGAGGGAGAACATGCCATCAATCACCTGTGGCATGGAGAAATAGGGGCGCAGCTGCTCACTGTCAAAACTGTAGAGTGCGGCACGTTGCTTCTCGTTCCAATAAGCCACGTCCCATGGGTTCATGGCTGGTACTTCCTCGCCCAATTGCTCGCTGGCAAAGAGGCGTATGGCCTCTTGCTCCTTGAGAAAGCTGGGGCGCACCTTTTCATGCAGGCCATTGATGAAGTCCAAGGCACGTTGCCCTGTACGCGCCATACGGCGACTCAATGTGTAGTCGGAGGGGGTGGCATAGCCCATGAGTGCAGCCTTGCGCTGGCGCAGCTTGAGAATGTCATGGATGATAGCAGCAGTATCATATTCGCCTGTCCCCTTGGTATTGTTGCCACGCCAGACGCGCTCGCGCAGGGCGGCATTGTCTGCGTAGGTCAGTACAGGAATAAGGCTAGTCACCTGAAGGGTAAAACGCCACTGGGGAGCATCCTCTGTGCCATACCCCTTGGAGAGGGCATCTTGCTGTGCCGCGGCGAGGGCAGAGGCGGGCAGACCTGCGAGCTCTTCCTTATTGTCGGTGACATACTCCCATGCGTTAGTGGAGTCCAGCACCTTTTCGCCAAAGCGTTGGGATAGCTCTGCCAGCTGGGTGAGAATCTGTGTGTACTCTTCCTTCTGCTCATCATTAAGCTCTGCCCCACTCTCGCGGAAGTCCATGAGGGTTTCTTGGATGAATCGTTGCTTCACCGCGCTGAGTTCCTGCACCCAAGGCGCAGCTGCCGCGGCCTTGAGCACGGCATAGAGTTGAGGATTGAGGGTGACAGAGGAGGAGAACATCACCACCTCGGGCATGAGCTCATTGATGACCTCGCGACGCTCTGGGCTATCAGAGACAATGCGTAGGTGGTTGAGGCGATGCCATGCGCGTTCCAGCGGGCGGGGTGCATCCTCCAGTGCGGCAAAGGTGTTTTCGTAGCTCAACTCATCTTCTTTGAGGGAAGAGATGGCCTCAATAGCAGCACCAGCTAGGGTGATGGCTTCACGAATCTCTGCGGCAGCGCGATCAGCTGTCAGCGCCGCCCATTCTATCTTAAAATCGGGATTAAGGTATGCTTTTTTCATCTATGTATTGATACTATCGTATAGGAGGGGGGGAAGTCAAGAGTTCCCTGCACCTTGACAATTCATAGCAAGACATGATAGAAGTAATACATGACCATGGCAGAGCGCAGCCGCTTTATTTTAGAGCAACTCCAACATCACTACCCCAATCCGGGTATACCCTTGGATCACAGTGATGCCTTCACCTTACTCGTTGCCGTTGCTCTCTCTGCCCAATGTACAGACAAGAGGGTCAATCTGACCACACCTGCGCTTTTTGCAGTCGCGCCAGATGCTGCCACAATGGCACAGATGGAGGCGACAGACATCCTGCCGCTCATCAAATCCTGCGGGCTCGCGCAGGGGAAGGCGCAGCGTCTTGTCCTCATGGCACGCCAGTTGATGGAAAGGCATGGGGGCGTCGTTCCTGACAATTTTGCCGACTTGGAAGCCCTAGCAGGCGTGGGGCACAAGACGGCCTCCGTTGTCATGAGTCAGGCCTTTGGGCATGCGGCCTTTCCTGTGGACACGCATATTTACCGTCTCGCAAGACGATGGGGCCTCAGCAAGGGCAAGGACGTTGTCGCTGTGGAGCGGGACTTGAAAAAACGCTTTGCCAAAAAGCATTGGAACCACCTGCATATCGCTATGGTACTCTGGGGCAGGGAGCACTGCCCTGCCCGTGGCTGCAACCCACGCTGCGCTATCTGCGCAGCTGTCACGCCCTAGTCTCTTTACTTTTAGCGACGAGGTTCTGCAAGAGGTCCTAGCATAGCAGCACCCTCCTGTGGGGTTATGTCATTCCATGGCTTTTTGATGTCATCAGAGCCCTTGGGTAGCACTGGCTTGCGTTGCCCTTCAGGAGCATCCTGTAAGGAGGAACAAGAAGCCAACAAAGAAACGACAAGGCAAAAACTAGGGAGTATGAACTTCATGCAAGGCACTATACCGTATCGCGCTGCCCAAGGCAAGCTATTTTGTGAGTCAGTTTT
>CAYJON010000001.1:18633-66284 GCA_964371795.1 uncultured Akkermansia sp.
AAGGCACTATACCGTATCGCGCTGCCCAAGGCAAGCTATTTTGTGAGTCAGTTTTGTGAGTCAGTTTTTAGATCTTAAAAGTCTTGCCTGCATCGGGTCTGTTTGCTAATATTGTGACTGTAACAAGAGGCTGTGTTGATGCACATATTCCTTGGGCGTATACGTGGCCTTGTTTTCCCCCTCTATTCTTTAATACCATGAATCGAATCGTACGTATCTACTGGCCAGAACTCAACTACGTTGGTCCAGGCGCCATCCAGCATATCTCCTCGGAAGTCACCAAGCGTGGCTGGAAAAAAATTCTCCTTGTCACCGATGCCCCCTTGGTGCAGTTTGGTGTTGCGGCAAAGATTGAAGCCGTGCTTCAATCCGCTGATATATCCTACGTCATCTATGATGGAGCTGTCCCCAACCCAACGATGAAAAATGTAGAAAACGGTCTCGCTGTTTTCCAAAATGAAGGCTGCGATGCCATTGTCTCACTAGGCGGTGGATCTCCTCAGGACTGCGCCAAGGCGATTGCCATCCTCGCCACAAACGGTGGCAAGATTAGCGACTACGAAGGCATTGAAAAATCCTGCAAACGCGGCACCCCCATCATCGCTGTTAATACAACAGCAGGTACAGCCTCAGAGGTCACCATCAACTACGTGATTACCGATGAAATCCGCAAGATCAAGATGGTCATGGTTGACCCCAACAGTCTCCCCCTCGTTGCTATCAATGATCCAGAGCTCATGCTCAGCGTACCCAAAGGAACAACAGCCGCCACAGGTCTTGACGCCCTGTGCCATGCTGTAGAATCCTACGTGACAGCAGGCGCTTACGGTCTTTCCGATGTACTCAGCTACGAGTCCATCCGCCTCGTTGGTGAGTCCTTGGAACAAGCGGTTGAAGACGGTTCTAACCTCGAAGCACGCAGCAAGATGGCATGGGCCTCCTACATTGCAGGTCTTTCCTTCTCCAATGCAGGTCTGGGCATTGTTCACTCCATGGCACACCAACTTGGTTCTGAGTACGACATCGCACATGGTGTGGCTAATGCCATCCTCATGCCCTATGTAGAAGCATTCAACGCAGAAGCATGCCCTGCCAAGTTTGCCAAAATTGCAGAAGCCCTCGGCAAGGACATCTCTGGACTCAGCGAGCAGGAAGCCGCCAAGTGCGCCATCGATGCCATCTTTGAACTGTGCCGCAAGCTCAATATCCCTGCGCTGAAGGACACCGCCTTCCAAGTAGAGGATATCCCCAAGCTAGCACAACAAGCCTTTGCCGACGCCTGCACTGGTGGCAACCCACGCAGCGTCACTGTAGCCGACATTGAGGCACTCTACCTCAAGTGCTACAACGAAGAAATCTAAGTTTCTTTTCAAAAAGAGGAGAGGTCTAATCCTCTCCTCTTTTTAGCTTGCCTTCGCCATTTCGCGCGGTTACAATATACTATTATGAAATTCATCAAGCTATACCTCATACTCTTTGGACTTTGCCTTTCCTTACCCAGTGACGCAAAGGACAGCCCTACCCCGCAAAAAGAAGCCAGCAAGGCAGAAAAGATGCCTGACTTTGTCGGACTTGCCACCTACCGCAAGGAAGAAAAAGAGCATGTAGGCACATCTGTGGAAAATGATCCGCATATCATGCAAATCTTTACCTACTATAAATTTCATCCTCAGATGTACAACATTGCAAAGCATTTTAAAGGCATAGACTTGCAAAAGGACGGAACAGAAATCAGCCCCCGTCACAATGATGAAGAACGCAGCGAAGAGCGCTACATGCCTCTCATCGTCCAAGATGGAGAACAGTACTACATCGTACACGTCTATTACATGACTGAAACCTTCCGTATCATGCACGCGATGAAGCTACACGATGGAGAATTCTTACCTGTCCGTGGTGACTTGCTGCGAGAGGTGAAGCTGCCCGAGCTTTATGAGCGTCTTTCATTCTTCTTCAAACGAACATCCCCTGTCATCCCTAAATAAATGCAAGCCGCAGCACAGGGTGACAGCGAGCTCTACCGCAGCTATGTTGTCCCCTTCATACTCTTTTCCTTGCTCCTGCTACTCTTTCCTGTAGCAGATGCCACTATTGCTTGGGATCATCCCGATGCAGCGTGGTGGCAGCGCGCGCCAGAGATGATTATCTACCCCCTACAGACTTTGATATGCGGTGGCTACCTTTGGTGGACACGGCGCGGGATAGAATGGGATTGGAAACTGCGCCCCTGCCTCGCAGGTGCCCTGTTGGGTGTACCAGCTATTGGTCTTTGGCTTGTGCCCTACTTCATGGGCTGGGTAGAGGTGAGCGGCGGCTTTGACCCTGCGGCTCTCTTTGGAGAACACAGTGCTATCACCTATGGGCAGTACTTCCTGCGCTTCCTACGCGCTGTCGTCATCGTCGCGCTGGTAGAAGAGCTCTTCTGGCGTGGCTTTCTCATGCGCTGGTGTGTCAATCGTGATGAACCACAGACTGTCCCCATGGGCACGCATTCTTGGCTGGGCTATGGGGTCACCACACTGGGTTTCATGCTCATCCATCAACCACAGGATTATGCTGGCGCACTGCTCTTTGGCAGCATAGCCTATATCCTCACTATCAAAACACGCCAACTCATGCCTGTCGTGCTCTACCATGCCGTTGCCAACCTCGTCATGGGCATATGCGCCATCTCCTTTGGCATGTCGGGGCTCTGGTAATTTTTTTCAATCACATATGATACAATCCTTTATTCTAGCATCAGGTCTGGGCACACGCATGGCACCGCTGAACTACATCCTGCCAAAGCCCCTCACTCCCGTCTTTCAAAAACCGCTCATCCACCATATCATGGACAGACACTATGCGGCAGGTGTCAGGCGTTTTATCGTTAATAACTCCCCGCTAGACTACCTCTGGGACAAGGCCTTTCCCAAGGAAAGCTACAGGGACTGCCCCGTCATCATCAGTCATGAACCCAGTCCACTGGATTCTGGCGGTGGCATCAAAAAAATCCTTCCCCTCATCGACATAGAGCAACCCCTCGTCGTACAGAATGGCGACATCCTCACCGACATACCCATTGATGAGCTACTGGCCGTACACCGTCGCAGTGGTGCAAAGATCACCCTAGCCCTTCGCTCTGTAGATGGTCACAAGAACGTGGGCTTTGACCCCGAGAGCCAGCGAGTCACAGACATACGCCATGCACTGGGAGTTGATGCAGGTGGCTACCAATTTGCGGGCATTTCCGTCATAGAGCCCAGCATCGCAGAACTCTTCCCCGAGGACGAAGAGCTCTTTTCCATCGTACCCATATGGATAGAGCTGGTCAAACAAGGCTTGGTTGCTGGTCACTGCTTTGACTGGTGCAATTGGTATGAGATAGGCAGCCCCAGTCAGTACCTGCAAGCCATACTCGACACCCCTAGCTCCCAACGCATCCACCCCACTGCCAGCATCTCTGCGCTAGCAGATGTGTGCGAAGACAGCATGGTGGGAGAACATGCCACCATCATGGCTGGCGCACGACTCAATAACTGCATCGTCTGGCCCCGCACACGCGTGGAGGCTGGCGATTACTATGGGCAGATTTTTACCCCACGCATCACCGTAGACGTGGAGACAAAGCAATAATCATGGCAGACCCCAGAGAGAAGAATGAAAACAATGCAGCTGGTCGCTATTATGTGGACAGCAGCTGCATAGATTGCGACCTCTGCCGAGAAAGCGCACCTCGCCTCTTTGCCCGAGAAGAGGATGAGTGCTACTCCTACGTTCTGCGTCAACCCGAAACAGAGCAGGAGATTCAGCTCTGCCACAGCATACTAGAAGCCTGCCCAGTCGAAGCCATTGGCGATGATGGCGAAGAATAAAACACAGCACCATGACCCGCCGAAGAAGAACCAGAGCCACGCAGCCCGACATGGGCAATGGAGATCAGAAAAGCCAGCGAGAAGAACTCTACGAAATCTGCAAAAAAATGAGCCGTGGGCGATACTCCCCCGTGCATTTTCCCGATGGCAGCGTGAGGCTAGCCCACGTACCCTCTCAGGCAGCGCAAGATAAGGAGCAGGCCTACGCAGACTTTTTTGGAGAGGGGCGAGACTACTCTGCACAGCCACGCATACGGAGCATGAGTTCCTTGGTAAGTGAGATTTGCGAAAGGCTGGACATCAAGGAAGCAAGCATCGCACCAGAATTATTGGCCGAAGCATGGTCGGAGGCGATGGGTAGTTTTTTTGCCCAGCAGGCACAGCTGACATCCCTCTGCGATGGGGTGGCTTTGATAACAACCTTGCATCCTAGCGTACGATTCGAGCTCACCCGCATGAGACGAAAAGTCATCGAGCGATTGAACGAGCATCTGGGTCCCGCCAGTGTGAGCAAATTAAGAATCGTGCTGCAATAAAAGCAGCCCCTCTATCCCGCGTATACTGCTCCCGCGTCAAGCCAGCTGTTGGCTGGCAACACGCGACCTGGTAGAACAACACTATTGCAACCAAGGCGGCAGTTCTCACCAACATGTGCGCCTAGCTTGTCCCGCCCTGTAGCACAGAGCTGACCTTGCCATGGCATGCGTATCTCTCCGCCATCATGGCGATAATTACTCAGTATGCAACCGCCTCCCACATTGACCCCCTTCTCTAGGATGGAATCACCAATGTAGCTGAGGTGAGAGATGAATGTCCCCTCCTTCACGATGCTGTCCTTTATCTCAACAGCATGACCGATGCGGCAGTTTTTACCTATTTCGCAAAAGCCTCTCAGGTAGGCATTGGGACCAATGCGACTACCCGAGGCTATGCGTACTTTGCCCTCGATGACACAGCCAGCCATGATCTCTGCGCCTTCTGCTAGGCAGAGCTCGCCCGTGATGACCGCGCTGGGATGAATCTCACCAGCCAGCTGGGTGCGGAGCTCTTGGAACTCCGCAGCCTTATCTGCTAACTGCTGCCAAGGGGGTATCTCAGTCATTGAGTTTTTTGACGTAAGGAAGCAGGATGGTGTAGAGTTGCTTTTGAATGGGCTCTGCCAGCTGCAAGTCATCCACACGTAGCAATCCATTCTCAAGACGCGCTACGAGGCTTTGACCGTTGCTGAATTGGAGATAGCAGACGTGGTCATTGAGCTCTTCCTCATCCTCATAGTAGCTGTCATTGACATCAATGGCTTCACCCTGTCGTAAGAGCTGGATGACCTGCAACTCTGTCTTGTGGGGAAGACGGACAGGTGAAGAGGTCAACCAAGGCGTGGGTTCATTACTCAATGAGAAATGATTAGAGGCCAAAGTTTCTTTGATAGCAACCACGCCCAAGGAGCCAGCTTGTTGAACACAACTGGAGAGTGCTGCAAATAATACTAAGAGTGTGTAGCGCATAGAATCTTTATTTTTTAATGATAGCTTTTTTGTCATCTTTACGGTAGTAGCGAACGTAGTCCACTTCAAATGTGGCGGGATAGTCCTTGGCATCGGGTGATTCTGGCCAGGTACCAGGTCCGCCTATAGCCGTGTTGATGATGAGGTAGGCAGGCAGGTGGTAGGGGTTAGTTCCATCAGAACGCTTTGCGACAGAGGTGTCAAAGGTAGCCGCCTTGTCCCCGTCAAGGTAGATGGTGATGCTTTCTTTTTCCCATTCCATGACATAGGTATGGAATTCTGTAAAGGGTGCTTTGAGGGGCACAGTGTAGCCCTTGCTCTCATGCTCTCTAGTACCTTCTTTGCCCCAATGGAAGGCAATCTGATGAGTATTGGGCTCTTGGGAAATATGCTCCATGATGTCTATCTCTCCATTGGCTGGCCAAGCGCCCTCTGCGCCCAGCAACCACAGAGCTGGCCACGCGCCCTTTGCCTTGGGTAACTTGGCTCGTATTTCCAAGCGGCAACCAGGTTCGAAGAGGACTATACCACGTGTAGTGATTGAGCCACTGGCATAGGGGCGGGAGGGCATGTGCAAGTTCCATTCACCATTATCCTTTGCCTTGTCGTATTTGACATTGGGAGTTTTTTTGAATTTGCTGGTAATAACTAGTTTTCCCCTTTTCACAGCCACGCAATCTTTAACATAGGCTTGTGAAGAACCATGATTGCGGACAACTCCTAACTCATAAGTCCATTTATCAAGATCGAGCTTTGATCCGTTAAATTCCTCGTTCCATGCTAGCTTCCATCCTCCACGGAGGGTTTCGGGTGCCTTTTTACTTTGTGCACTAGCTAGAGAGCCTAAGCCAAGCGCAAGGACAATACTGGTAAATATGCCAATAGCTTTCATAGACCTCATGATAGCACTATCGGGAGCTGACTTAAAGGATTTTTTTCAGAATTTCTTCTGTATTACCATGAAGAAGAAAATTATGCAATTTTTCATTCTCTAATATGTTGACATACTGGCGCTTTTTAACCATCTCCCTCAAACCCTCATCGCTAAAGAGAGTAAGAAATCGTGTAGGATGAGGTATATTGCGAGGCTCAAGATGGCTTTTATAAAATGCCTCGTAACCAGCCTTATCACGCAGACAGCCATAGGTGATGAGACAGGCCAAATTGGTCTGCGCAGGGTTGTCTAGCAAATCAATCTGGAGCAGACGCTGCCCGACCGTGTGCTCCCGCAGTTGCTTGCTCCATCGCAGGAATGTTGATTCCTCTGGCATTTCCTTTGCCTCATTATGCGCCATGGCCAGCTGGTAGTAGTAATCCACCTTCGCAATATTGCCTGCGTAAAAAAAAGCCATTGTCATCACCCAAAAAGCCAGCGAAAGCATAAGCACATTGACCACCAAACGCATCAAACTAAATCCCTTGTTCCCGCCAGAAATCAAATGACTAAACCACGAAACAGCATAGAGCAAAACACCAAAAACAATCAACGCCGCCGCAACAGACAAGGCATTAACCATCCATGGCTCTGGATAAGGCGTGAGCATGCTCAGCAGGTTCATCCCAGTGTGCTGTAAAATAAGCCACGTACCAGCAGATATACCCACTATCCCCAAGTAAATAATCAAGCGAAATGCCCCCTTAAAGAAGGCAAAAATCACAATGATAAGCAGCAGCACCACAAGAGCAGAAATAGCGATAAAGAGAGGACTCATAACGAAGATTGCCACATCACTGTATCAAAAAACAGCGCACAGGCAAACAACAAAGGGCGTTTAGGGTGGAAAAATCTTGCGTCTGATAAAAAAATTGATATATTAGATATAGAAAGTGTCAATCACCTTCACCCATCTTCAACAAGAATCGCTCCGCCATGCTGCCACTCATCTCACTAGTTGTCCCCTGCTATAATGAAGAACCAACCATTCCCCATTTTTACAAGGCCTTTAGTGATTTTGCCGAAAAGATGCAAGACAAGGCCAGCTTCGAGGTCATTTTTGTCGATGACGGCTCACGCGACAAGACCCTGCAGGTGATTCGTGAACACGTAAAGCAGGATGGACGCTTGAAGTACATCTCCTTTTCTCGAAACTTCGGCAAAGAGGCGGCCATGCTCGCGGGCTTCAAAAAAAGCGGAGGTGACTACATCGCCATCATGGATGTTGATTTGCAAGATCCCATAGAGATGCTGGAGGATATGCTAGAGGGCGTTAGAGAGGGCGAATATGACTGCGTAGCTGCTCGACGTGTATCACGCGATGGAGAGCCCTTCTTCCGTTCACTCTTTGCCCGCGGTTTTTATTGGCTCATCAACAAGATATCCAGCACACCCATCATTGACGGCGCAAGGGACTTTCGCCTCATGACACGTCAAATGCTAGACGCCATCATCGCCTTACCAGAGTACAATCGCTTTTCCAAAGGCATTTTTAGTTTTGTAGGATTTCGCACAAAATGGCTAGAATACAAAAACATACAGCGCGTAGCAGGTGATACATCTTGGTCATTCTGGGGGCTCTTCAAGTATTCGATAGAAGGCATCATTGCCTTTTCCACCGTGCCCTTGTTGATCGCCTCCTTTTTAGGCCTGATCACCTGCCTCATCTCCTTTGCCTATATTTGCGTGATGGTGATCAGCACGCTTATCTGGAAAAATCCAGTCGATGGTTACCCATCTATCATCTGCATCGTCTCCTTCTTGGGCGGTGTGCAGCTGATGACCATAGGCATATTGGGACAGTACGTATCAAAACTTTATTTAGAAGCAAAGCGCCGTCCTATCTATATTGTTAAGGAGGAGAAATAAGGGGCTTTCAAAATTTCGAAAAGAAATTCGCAAAAAAAACTTGCCAAAAGGGATTTTTGCTTTATAATCACCCCACCATGACCCGTAAAGGTGGTATTAACAAGACACGTAAGGCTGTTGCTAAGCGTTTCAAGGTTACAGGCACCGGCAAGGTTCTGCGTCGCAAACAAGGTAAGCGTCACATCCTCCAGAAGAAGTCCAGCAAGCGCAAACGCGCCCTCGGACGTCCCGCTCTGGTTGACGCCACACAAGTTTGGGCGGTCAAACAGAATCTGCCTTTCGCTTAATATCTAAGAAACACTAACCCGGCAACATAGCCAAGCACCGCTCGCGAATCGAGCGGCCTTCATGCAGCCTTCCCCTAGCAAGGGGAGCGAACGAGCGAGACTGCAAGGAGGTGAGGAAGAACAGTTCGTTCACAAAAAAATAACGTATAAAATATGGCACGTGCTACAAATGGACCGGCTTCACGCCAGCGTCGCAAGCGCATCCTCCTTCGCGCCAAGGGCTTCCGCGGTTTCCGCAGCAAGCTCTTCCGCTATGCGAAAGATGCAGTATACAAAGCATGGCAGTATGAATACCGTGACCGTAAGAAGCGTAAGGGTCAATTCCGTCGCCTCTGGATCACACGTATTTCCGCTGCTTCACGCTCTCTTGGTCTGAGCTACTCTCGCTTCATGGAGGGTCTCAAGGCTGCTAACATTGACCTTGACCGCAAGTCTCTTGCAGATCTCGCAGTTGCGAATCCAGAGGGCTTCAAGGCAATTTTTGATCTCGTCAAAAAGGCAATTGATCAAAAAGAGGGTGCGACACTGAGCGCATAAGCTCCCTTGATATTAACAAATCAAACAAAAGAGCCTCACCTTAGGGTGAGGCTCTTTTTCTTTTTTTATATGAAGGGGGGGGTTACTTAATACTCTCTTTACGAGCGAGTATCCAGAGCAAATCTGAAAGGCGGTTGATGAAGAGGGCACTTATCTTATTACTCAGCTCTCCCTGCTCTCGGAGCTGCGCCAGTTGCCTCTCTGCACGACGGCAGGTAGCACGCGCCAAATCCAGCATAGCTGCACCTAGCCCCGCATCCTTACCAGGGCGCGCCCAGCCGCGGAATTTGATATTATCTTCCTTTTCTAGCCTATGCGATGTATCTTCTATCCAGCTCAAATCGCCGTCTTGCAAACGGGCGTAACCGCGCTTGTCATACTCTGCGAGATCTTCTTCCAAGGTGGCCAGCTCTCCCATCAATCCGATGAGTCGCTCTTGCACAGAGTCGATGATGGCCTCGCTGTCTGCGGCAATACCCGCAGCACGCGCAACGCCCAGTGCGGAGCTGAGTTCATCTATGCTGCCGTAGGCTTCTAGGCGGGGTGCTGTCTTAGATATTCTTTTGCCAAACATTAAATCGGTTTGACCTTCGTCTCCTCTTTTGGTAATAACGCTCATAGCTATTCTTTCTATAGCACATTATCATGAATATTGCACGACTTAATTCTGCCCCAGAGATTTTCTACTCCCTCCAAGGAGAGGGGGCTAGCCTCGGCATGCCCGCTGTCTTTTTGCGCCTAGCGGGCTGCAACCTGCGCTGCGTCTGGTGCGATACGGCTTATTCTTGGGCCAAGGGGATAACACAGGATGTCGCGATGCTAGCAGAGGCCATTGATGCCTTCCCTTGCAAAAACCTCATCATCACTGGCGGAGAGCCCCTGCTACAGATGGAGGAGATAGAGAGCCTACTGCGTGCCCTGCCCCATCACCGCGTGGAGGTGGAGACAAATGGGACAATAGCCCCCTCCCCCTACTTGAGAGAACGGGTGGCGCAGTGGAATGTCTCGCCCAAGCTAGCGCACGCGCAGCAAAAAGACGCTATCTGCCCCGATGTGCTGTCGGCATTTTGCACCCTTCCTCATACTTGGTTCAAGTTTGTGGTGCAAAGTGAGGAGGATTGGCAGCAGGTTGAGGCATTGGGGCTGCCACTTTCTCGCATCATTCTAATGCCCTGCGCCCAGAGCCGCGATGAGCTCCGCGCAGCACGTCTTGCCTTGGTAGACATATGTCTAAATAAGGGAGTAAGGCTTGGCGACAGGCTTCATTTGGAGATATGGGATAAAAAAAAGGGGGTCTGAGCTCATTTTGTTCTTGTAGGTGCGCAACAATTATGCTAAATCTTAATTTGTCTATGAAAACCCTTCTTTCAACAATAGCTTTGATGGCGACGCTCGCAGGGACAGCGGCTGCCGCTCCCTATGTACTCCCTCCCATGCAAGCAGGTGCGCTGACAACAAATGATTGGCAGCCTGTCTACGCTCTTGACTTCGTCGCAGCGCTCGCTGACAAAGACGATTTCACCGATCTGTATGGTCCTCGTGCATCCTTCTCTCTGTACAGCGCTGACAGCGGTGACTTCCTTCATGAGTTCTCTCTGAATGCAGCCTACCTAATGGGCGATGACAAGTACTATCCCTACACAATGGACATCTCCGTGATTCCCGTTACCTTGGGATATGATCTCCACATCAACATTGTTGGCGATTTGTACCTTGACCTCGGTGTAACAGCTGGTTACTCCATGGGCACAAGCAGCTACGAAAGCTCCATGCCCTACGACTGGCCCGCACCCGCTGATGTGGATCTTGATGGCTTTACATTCTCCGTAGGTGCTGGCTTCATGTACAAGCCCAGCGAAGACATCTACATCAAGTTGGGTTATGAGTACAGCCGTTCCTATTTTGACCGCACAGAAGTAGGCATCTGGGGACAACACGTAATTTCAGTTGGTATTGGTTGCCAGTTCTAATTTATAGACTCTTTTATTCATTAGAAAGCCACGGTTCGCAAGGACTGTGGCTTTCGATATTTAGATTTTTATGTTTACCGGTTTAGTAGAATGCGTTGGCGTGCTGCGCTCTCGCGAAGCACGAGAAGATGGCGCGCGCTACGGGATAGAGATTCCCTTTGCCTCAGAGCTTTCCTTGGGCGACTCTGTAGCCGTCAATGGGTGCTGCCTGACTGTCGATGCCTTAGCCAGCGACAATGTGGTGGAGTTTGACCTCCTCACCCAGACCATGCGCGTGACCTCACTAGGAGACTTGCAAGTTGGACAGGTCTGCAATCTAGAACGCGCCATGGGCGGAAACGGTCGCTTTGGCGGTCACTTTGTCATGGGGCACGTGGACACGGTGGCAGAACTTGTAGCCGTCAGGCCCGTGGGACAAGACCGCATGCTGCATGTCCGCATCCCCGAAGAATACTCCCGCTATGTCATCGACAAGGGTAGCATCACCCTTGACGGCATATCTCTGACTATAGCCACCATCATCAGCGACACAGAGCTAGAATTCTGGATCACCCCTCATACTTGGGAGCGTACCAACCTGCATGCCACCGCTTTAGGCACACGCATGAACATTGAAGTGGATATGATAGCCAAGTATGTAGAGAAGCTTTTTGTAAAAAAATCATAAAATTCAAAAAAATCTCAAAAAAAAGCTTGCACTAGCTGCAAAGCTCATGTAAAATCCCCCCGCAGCCGCTACCAAGTAGTGCAGCACTCAGCAATGAGAGCGAAACTAGGAGGTAAGGCTTACCAAGCTCGGATGGCGGAATTGGTAGACGCGCTAGACTAAGGATCTAGTGGAGCGATCCGTGGGGGTTCGAGTCCCCCTTCGAGCAGAAGTAAAGAAAAAAGGCCACCTTTCAAAAGGGTGGTCTTTTTCTTTGCTGTGATTTTTCATCGTCCCAGCAATTTTGCTTGTCAGCTGGGAAAAAAATGCTAGAATTGGGATATGAGACTTTCTACACGTTTTGCCAAGAAGGGCTTCACCCTCGTGGAGCTTATCGTTGTCATCGCCATCATGGCTATCTTAGGCTCCGTTTCTTATGCCTTTATCATCAGCCGCATGGAGAAGGCAAAGGTCACAGCTTGCCAAGAAAACATGAAGCAGCTAGCCAACATAGGTGCAGACTATAGCGAAAAGAGCTTCCACTTCCAAAACCAATTGCCAGCCAGCGGTATGGAAGATAACGACGAGACCGTATGGGATGAGGCCGACGCATGGTGGCTCAGCATTGCCCCCCTCATGGACGAAGTCGTCTTGCCCGACAATGCAAAGCGTCACCTGATGCGCATCTCCACCATTTTCCATTGCCCTGGCGACAAGCGCGTCGACGTCAGCGGTGACAAGCTCTTTGAAGCAGATGAAAAATCCGTCTCTTACGTCTCTTGGTCAGATGCCTCCATTGACGAAGAAAACCCCAACTCTGGCATTCAGACGAGCAAGGGGCAACGCCTCTCCGAAATGCCATGGCTTTCCGATGGCAACCCCGTCAAGGGCAAGAGCGTAACCGACCTCCGCAGCTTCAAGTCCATGGTATGGCCAGCCATAGGTCGCCATGACAGCACCCTCGTTGTTGTCTACGCTGACATGAGCATCAAGGCCATTGAAATTGAAGACGATGTCAATGACGCAGAGCGTACCGCCTTCAAGAAAATCGCCCCATGGCTGGACGCCAACCCTGTCTTAGTCACAGGTAAATAACTAGCGACATAGCTCCCCACCCGACATCAAGCACGGTGCAAGACCAAACACAGATGCCATCGCAGGGGACGCAGTTTCACCCCGACACACGCGCCCAGCTCACAGCTGGAGCGCGTGTTGTTCTTGGACTCAGTGGGGGGCGCGACTCCGTTGCCCTCCTCCGCCTCCTCAAAGAACAAAATTGCAGCATTGAAGCAAGGCACATCCACCATGGCATACGCGATACTGCCGCAGATGAGGATGCCGCCTACTGCCGCCAGCTCTGCGAGCAATGGGACATCCCCTATGGCGAAGTTCGATTTGACATCCCTCGCCTCGCTAGAGAGCAGGGCAAATCCCTAGAACATGCAGCGCGTGATGAACGCCGCCGTTACCTCATCGAAGAAGCCCGACAACAGGATGCCCCCCTCCTCTTGGCACATCATGCCGATGACCAAGCAGAAAGTGTCCTCTTCAACCTCTGCCGAGGCGCAGCGGGACTCCGTGGCATGAAGGCACGCATGACATGGCAAGGCATACTCTGCCTACGCCCCATCCTACACTGGAGGCGCAAAGACATCACGGCCTACCTCCAAGCAGCGGGCATAACATGGCGCGACGATGACAGCAACAGCAGCTGCGAACCCACTCGCAACGCACTACGACATCAGGCCCTCCCCCTGCTAGCGGACATCATGGGGCGCGACATCATCCCCATCATCAACCGTAGCGCGGAACTACAACAGCAGAGCAACACCGCCTTGGACGAGGCCTTGGCACTACTCCCCAGCCGCGACCCACAGGGGCGACTCTACCTACCCTACCTACGGGATCTCAGCGACGCATTAGTCTCCGCCATCCTGCATCAATACCTCAAAGAACAGGGCGTGAGCGAGCTGAGCGACAGCGTCGTCAAAGAAGCCCTCCAACTAGTACGTGGACAGGGACACGTCATGAACATCGCACAGGGCTGGCGCATACGTCGGCGAGAGCAGCGACTCTTTATTGAACATTAAAGATCCAAATCACCATGAAAAATCAACTCCTCAAGCTACTGTGCTTACTGAGTTTTATTTTTCTTTTCTCCTTTGCTCACGGCAAAGATGAAAAGAATTTCAATATACTCTTTGTCGGTAACAACTACACAGCGTACAATGATGTACCTAACTACATCGCCATGCTTGCCACCCAAAATGGCATGCCAAGCAAGGTGGATTGCATGCTCTCCACTAGCACATCCCTACGCGTCCACATCAGAGACCTCTTTAGAGAAGATCGCAACAAGCATATCCGAGAAAAAATAGAGGCAGGCGCCTACGATGCCATCATCCTACAAGACCAGAGCCAGCTACCCTACTACTCCCCCGAAGAGACAGTAACAGGTGTGGAGGAATGGCGAAGCCTAGTCCCCAAGGACAGCAAGACACGCATCATCCTCTTTGTGACCTGGGCGCACCTCTACGAAGGCAAGTTTGACCATGAAATGCAAGATGCCGTCAACAAGACCTACCAATTCTGCGCCAAAAAATGGGGTTGCGAACTAGCACAGGTAGGTGAAGCATGGCGACGCTGGCTGAGCAAGTCCGATGCCCTCCCCCTGCATGATATAGATGACTCCCTACCCAACGCCAAAGGCTCTTACCTAACAGCCATGGTACTCTACGCGCAAATCTATGGCAAAAATCCAGCCAAAGGAGACAGCCGCCAGTTCCAAATAGATGCAAAGGAGGCAGCCAGGTTGCAGCGATGCGCTACAGCCCCTTCTCGATAAGCTGATAAAAGCCCTTCACGCCAAAAATATCATTGTGCCCGCTATCCATCCAATGGACAGTGGGCTTTGTCTTCTTGAAGGTCTTGATGAGATTCTCTGTCTGGGCGGGCTTGACAATTCTGTCGTGTTTGCCTGCGATGATGGTCACGGGGCAGACAATATCGGGAGCAATAACCACACTTTCATAGGCATCATTTCTCACAAAGCCCTTGGCCATACTGCCCACCATATTGGCAGCTGTCGCGGTTAAGCTATCAAAGGGACAGATGAGCACCATACTATCCACGCCACCTTCTGCCGCAACCTGCATGGCAACACCAGCCCCTATACTAAAGCCTAGCAGATGCACACTCTTGGGTTGCCCTAGCCTCTTCTTTGCCCACTCTATATTATGCAGGGCATCGGATACAATCTTTTCCTGCGAGGGAGAGCCCTCACTAGCACCATAGCCTCTGTAATTCATGAGGAGGTAAGAACGGCTGTCATCAGCACTAGCAATATCCAGCATGCTGCCTACATTCATACCATTGCCAGCGTAGACAGCAACCAGAGGCGCATCCTTCCCCCTGTCGAGCAACCAGCCATGTAGCGCGATATCATCCTCTGTCTTGGTGCTAACATAGTGCTCTTTGTAGTCCTTATTATAAGAAGCATCAGTATCAAAGGGAGGTGGACCTGGGTAAATAACCTTTCGCGCAATACAGCCCGTGTAAAGCCCTACGCCCAACAGAATGAAACAGAGGGAAAGAAAACTGTAGACAATGATACGCACTTTTTTCATGACAAGTAGTATAAAGAAACAGCCCTTAGAGGTAAAGAAGAAAAGCGGATGCTCTTCCCAGCCCTCACTTTTCCATTGTATTGGCAGCGTGTTTTCTGTATGATTTAGGTCTTATCATTCTAAAAAAACCATATGAACAGCCCCTCGAACACTCTCAAAACCGGCATCCAACTACGCCTCATGATGCTCATGCAGTATCTACTCTTTGCCATCTGGTGGGTTCCTCTCGCCGCTTATCTTACCAACATGGGCATAGAGGGCTTGGAAAAAACCCTCATCCTCAGCTCCATGGCCATAGGCTCCATGGCCTCCCCCATACTCGGGGCACTTGCCGACCGCGCTTTTAGTGCTCAAAAGGTGCTTGCAGCTGCCAATATCCTCAGTGCCGCCCTCCTCTGCCTTAGCAGCGTTGCAGAGAATTCCACCCTTCTCTTCATTGCCATTCTCGCCACCATGTTCTGCTACATGCCCACATGGAGCCTCACCAGCACCATCGCCATGCGGCATACAAAGCCAGAGGACTTCCCTCGCATCAGAATGTTTGGTACGATAGGTTGGATACTATCGGGGCTTTTCAGCCTCGTCGCCATACACCTCTTCCAAGTAGAGCAGTTTGATGGCAGCAAAATCCCCCTCCTCTGTGGTGCAGGCGTTGCACTCTTAGCCGCCTTCCTTAACTTGGGACTTCCTGACACCCCACCATCCCAAAGCGAGAAAAAGCCCAGCCTCAAATCCCTGCTCGGCTTTGACGCTATCGTCATGTACAAGAACAGAAATTACCTGATTTTCACACTGGTATCCATGCTCTCTATCACCCCCTTTGCGGTCTATTTCTCCTTTGGCTCTGACTTCCTCCAAGACAGCAACTTCAAGTACATCACCTTCACCATGAATTGGGGACAAGTCACGGAAATCTTCCTCCTCTTCATTGCCACAACGCTCATTGTACGACTGGGCATCAAACGCGCTCTTCTCATAGGCCTAGGCGCGCTGGCACTTCGTTACATCCTCTTCTACCTTGGACTTTTGCAGGGATGGGACAGCATGTTCATCGTGGCTATTCTTCTCCATGGCCTCATCTTTGGTTTATTTTTTGTAGGTGGTCAGGTCTATACAGAAAAGCAAGCACCTCCCCACCTCAAGGCGCAAGCGCAGGGTCTCCTTTCCTTTATGCTATGGGGCGTTGGTCTCATGATAGGCAACCTCATCAGCGGCGCAATGATCAACCACTACAGCCATCTCCCCAATAATGGCTGGCAGGAAGTCTTCCTCCTCAGCTCTGGCATCAGCATTGCCGTACTACTCATTTTTGTCTTATTTTTTAAGAGTAAAAAGGGGGAATAAGCCCCCAAATTCAAAGAGACCTGCAAGCGAACTTGCAGGTCTCTTTATTTAGGGGGAATGGGCAGAGATGGATTCGAACCATCGAAAGCAAATGCTAGCAGATTTACAGTCTGCCCCCTTTGACCGCTCGGGAATCTACCCATTGCGAACCGCCTCAGCGGGTGCGGGGTCATTATAGGGATGAAGACATAACTTAGCAAGCTTTTTTTTGCGAAAACTTCATTTTTTTGCATTTTCTTCATTTTGGGCAGTTGAAAAGTGACTTGCCAGAGTGCTAAAAAAGGCGTATAATCCTCACGAATTACCAATCTAATCATGCCTGACGCACGTTTTACTCCCCTGCCTGGATTTCGCGATTTTTCGCCAAATGAATATGCCTTTCGCCAGTATCTCTTCTCCGCTTGGAGACGTGTAGCGGCGCGTTATGCTTTCTCAGAATGGGATGCCCCCATGCTGGAAGCCACAGAACTCTACCTCAAAAAATCAGGAGGCGAGCTCTCTTCCCAGCTCTTCCGCTTCACCGACCAAGGGGAACGCGACGTCACCCTGCGCCCAGAGCTAACTGCCTCCCTCGGCCGCATTGCCGCCGCTTACCAGAGGGAATACACCAAGCCCTTCAAATGGTTTGAGATTGGCTCCTGCTTCCGCTACGAAAAACCCCAAAAGGGTCGCCTGCGCGAGTTTGTGCAATTCAACGCCGATATTCTCGGAGAGCAATCCGAGGGCGCGGACGCAGAACTCATCGCCCTATCCATTGACTGCATGAGGGAGCTGGGCTTCACCGCTGACGACTTTGTCGTACGCATCAGCGACCGTCAGGTATGGATTAACTACGCCACAGAGGCTGGCTTGGATGAGGCGCAGCTAGGCGACTTCCTCGCCATTGTGGATAAGTTGGAGCGCGACCGCCCCGAAGAATGCCAGAAAAAGCTCTCCGCCCTCGGCATGCAGCGCGAGGACTTGCTCGCCTTCATCGAGAACCCACCCGCAGATTGCTCCCCCCGCTACAGCGTCGTTGCCAAGGAACTGGAGGCACGCGGACTCATGGACTATGTGAAGCTGGATCTCTCCGTCGTACGCGGCTTGGCCTACTACACAGGGCTGGTCTTTGAGATTTTTGACAAGGGACGTACCCTGCGCGCCGTTGCGGGTGGTGGTCGTTATGATAATCTAGTCAAAACTCTATCAAACAATGCCGTGGACATGCCTGCAACAGGTTTTGCCATGGGTGATGCGGTGATTGCCCACCTCATCGAGGAATGCCCCGCCGCTCGCGCCCTGCGCGATGCTGCCATGCGCCCCCAGACCTGCGACTACTCCCTCATCCTAGCTGATCCTGAAAAGAGGACAGAAATGCTTTCACTCGCAGCGGCACTGCGTGACATGGGCATGCGCGTGGATCTCCCCCTTGCCTCTGCCAAGTTCAACGCGCAGATGAAACGTGCCGAAAAAATCGGTGCAAGCCACGCACTCATCATAGGTGCAGAGTACCCCGAGATGGAGATGAAGACGCTAGCCACCCGAGAAAGCGCACGCATCACCCCCGAAGAACTGCTCTCCTAGGAATTTTGGGCATCTCCCTCCCCCTCCCCCCCCTCAGCGCCATGCCTTCTACACCGACCAGCTGGCCCGCGATAAGCATCCTTGTCATGGGCTACAACCAGAAGGATTTCATGCGCGCCACCATAGAGTCCATCTGGTCGCAGGACTACGAGGGGGAGCTAGAGATAGTACTCTGCGACGACCGCTCCACTGATGGCACCTTTGCCATCATGCAGGAGATGGCTGCTGCCTACACAGGCAGGCACAAGGTCATTGTACACCAAGCAGAGAAAAACGGCCGTGTCGCCGTCAACATGAACATTGCCGTTGAGCTCTCATCCCATGATTGGCTGATGAGGGTAGACGGCGATGACATCCTGCACCCCGACCGTGCAAGACTCACCGCGCTGGCCATAATGCAGCACCCACGCGCCACGGCCATCACAGGGCAACTTTCGCCCTTTAGCACAGAACCCAGCACCGTCGTCAATCCACCCGATGCCGACATAGAAATGCAGGAAACGGACGCGCGCGACTTTGACAAAAACTTCAACCGCTACGGCATAGAATGGTGGGGCTGCATGATGACCGTATCACGACGCATCTTTACAGAATTTGGCCCCCTGCCCGCGCACTGTGGCGTGCTGGATGACACCCTCTTTGCCACACGCGCCCTGATGCTGGGTAGCTTTGTCCTCATCAAAAACGGCACACTACTCTACTACCGCCGCCACGCAGGCAATATCTCCTCCCTGCGCGATGAGCAACACAGCCTGCGCGACATGCACCACGCCGACATCGCCACGCGCGATTACTACCGCCGAGGCAGCCTCTGCCATGAGGCCATCATGGCAGAACTAGAGCACTACGCCAGCACCCAGCCCGAAAGGGAAGAACTGCAAGCCCTGTGCCGCTTCTTCGACTTTCGCTTCTTCCAACTACGTGAGTTAGCCTTCTTTTGGGACAAGCCATGGGCAGCCCGACGACAGATAAAGGGAGTCGCTTTTTTGCAGCGTATATCATACGCCATCCAAACCACACACCCCTATCTTTACACACTGGCTAGATGGTTGAAAAAAAAGCGATAAAAATCCAACTCTACACTTGCCAATTGTCACAATAAGAGTATAATCTCCGCACTTCCCCCTTTCCTAGCTGTAGGTGCCTCATAGGCTAGAGAGAGTAGAGGCTGAGAGGAGAAGATACAAACATTAACCTAACCAACATTATAATGATTAACACTGAATTGGAAGCACTGATTGATTCCAAACTTCCAAAATTCCGCAAGGGTGATATCGTCAACGGTACAATCCTTGAAATCCGCCCCCAAGTCGTCCTCGTTGACATCGGCTACAAGTCCGAAGGCGTCATCCAAATCTCTGAATTTGAAGACGAAGAAATTGAAAAGGGCGATGAAATCGAGGTACTCCTCGAAAACCTTGAAAACGAAGAAGGTCTCGTCGTTCTCTCCAAAGAAAAGGCTGCGCACAAGCAAAACTGGGACAAGATTGTCGCTGTTTTCAACGAAGGTGGTCTTGTCAAGGGCAAGGTAAAGAGCGTCGTGAAGGGCGGTCTCATGGTCAACGTCGGCGTGGAAGCCTTCCTCCCCGGCTCACAAGTAGACATCATCCCCCCCAAGGACCTCAACGAATTTGTTGGTCAGGTATACGAATTTAAGATTGTCAAGGTAAACGACGAACGCAAGAACATCGTCCTCTCCCGCCGCGAAGTCATCGAGGCAGAGCGTGGCGAACAGCGTCAGCGCTTCCTTGAAACCGTACAAATTGGCGACAAGGTAGTCGGTCAGGTGAAGAACATCACAGACTTCGGCGCATTTGTTGACCTTTCCGGTATGGACGGCTTGCTCCACATCACAGACATGAGCTGGGGCCGCGTCAATCACCCCTCCGAGATGCTCCACATCGGTCAAGAACTTGAGGTACTCATCCTCGAAGTCGACCGTGACAAAGAACGCGTCTCCCTTGGTCTCAAGCAAATGTCCGACAACCCATGGGCAGACATCGAAGCAAAATACGCTATCGGTTCCCGCGTCAAGGGTCGTGTTACCAAGCTTCTTGCATACGGTGCATTTGTTGAACTTGAGCGCGGCGTAGAAGGCCTCGTCCACGTTTCCGAACTCTCCTGGGTCAAGCGCATCACACGTCCTAGCGACGTCCTCTCCCTCGACCAAGAAATCGAAGCAATCGTCCTCAACATCTCCGTTGAAGAACAAAAGATCTCCCTCGGCGTACGTCAGCTTGACGAAAACCCATGGGAAGCTATCGAAGCCCGCTTCCCCATCAACACCGTTATCAGCGGTGCTGTGCGTAACCTCACACCATACGGTGCGTTCGTTGCATTGGAAGAAGGCATTGACGGCATGATCCACGTCTCCGACATGAGCTGGACACGCAAGATCAACCACCCCTCCGAAGTCCTCAAGAAGGGCGACGTTGTCGAGGCTCGCGTCCTCAACATCGACAAGGAAAACCAACGTGTTTCCCTTGGTATCAAGCAGCTTGACATCGACCCATGGGAAGCAATTGACTCCCGCTTCAAGGTTGGTGACCTCGTCAAGGGTCAAGTCGCTAAGATCGCTTCCTTCGGTGCATTCGTCAACCTCGACGGTGACATTGATGGTCTCATCCACATCTCCCAGCTCTCCGAAGAGCACGTCGAGCGCGTCAAGGACGTCATCAAAGTTGGTGATGAAATCGAAGCTCGCGTCATCAAGGTTGACAAGATTGAGCGCCGCATCGGTCTCTCCATCAAGGCAGTCAACTACGATCCAGAACAACTCCGCCGCGAAACAGCCTCCTTCGAGACTCTCCGCGCTGGCGACATGGTCGGTCTGGAAGAAGCCTTCAACCTCGCTGCTCTGCAGACAGAGGAATGGAGTCCTTCCGAAGAGAAGTAAGACAACTTACTAACTAAGTATCACACAAGCGGCCTCGTACATTGTACGAGGCCGCTTCTTGTAGTGAGTTGGAGGGAGGGTGTGATCTCTGCTGGTAAGATTATCTCTCAATAACACTCTACGCATCGCGGAGACGGCGGCGGCGTAAGAGGATGGGGCTGAGGGAAAGGATGAGGATGACGGTGCTGGGCTCTGGTGCGATGTTGAGTCCCATGGCTTGGAATATCACGAAATCAGCGTGGGAGAGCTCTCTGTATACTTCTCCACCTGTGAATGATGGGTTCATGAGGGAGTGTGGGTAGGAAGTCTCATCAATGTGTGAGAAACTGGAGCCTGGTGCGCCATCTTCTGGATTAAAGATGGCATAGTCAGTTTTGCCTAGCGTTACGACACTACCCAAGGTAAGAGAAGCCCCCTTTAATCCTTCTATAATCAAATTATCATAGGGCGTATCATAAAAATAATTCGTTGTGATATTACCTTTCGATAAGACCTGAAATTTATAGGCCGCAAAGCCCATTCCGTGCGTTATTTCGTGCATGAGAACAGTGTGAAAATCATAACGATCGGCAGCACTAGGGTCTTCACCGAAATAGAATGTGTAGTTATCATTCACCTCAATGGTAATATGTGTTTCAGTCACGTTTTGTCCATGCAGCAATGTCGCCATTGATGCCGTGGCATAGTTATAATATAAACCGTTGCTTTCCTGTTTTTGTAACCCAAGACTCACATAATTTGTGTTTGCTGTGGCAACCGTGGTTGATGAAATGTCCTTGAATTGTATGTCAATTGTGATTTTGCTCTGTTTTGCTCCGATAGCGTAGTTAGGTGCTAGGAGTTTTTCCCAGTAGTCTATAGAGCTTTTTGAAATTTCACTAATTCGTTGCATTGTTGCAGCATCTCTATCCCAAGTTTCCTCACCAACAAAATCTACCTCGAAAAAGCTATTTGAGACTGACTCCAAGGGGTCAGCGGCTTGAAGTGATGGCATCGTTAAGAATGCAAGAGAAAAGAAAGAGAAAAGCTTCATAACTGTATTTATTCTACTTTAAAAGCCAAATCCGTCAAGACAGAATTTGTTAGTTTGACACTTATCTATATTTTTAAACTATTTTTGCAAGGCGCAGTTGCATCAGTATGACGAATACTGCCCAGAATGCTAGGTAGGCTGGGTAGGCGATGAGTCCCACGTGTTCTGCTAAGAAGCCCAGTATGGGTGGCATGAGGGATGCGCCTATATAGGAGAAAGCGAGTTGTAGCCCTGCTATGGTCATGGATTTTGCCTTGCCAAAGTAGCGAGGTATGGCGTGAAAGAGTGCGGGGCATATGGGTGCACCACCCATGCCTATCAGAAGGAGTGCGGCAAGGGAAAAATAGGAGCTCTCTACAGGTAGGTAGAGGAGGACGACACCTAGGATGATGAGCAAAGAGCCTATCACAATTTGGCTTTTGGTGGTGCAGTGAGGGGCGACTAGGCCATTGATAAAGCGTCCTAGTAGTATGCCGACAAAGTATATGCTTGCGTAAGTTGCGGCTGTTGCGTGGCTGAGTTGTTTCACCTCGACTAGGTAGGATGCAGCCCATAGGCTGGCGGCTACCTCTATGGCACCGTAGGCAAAGAAGCACATTAGCACGTGGGCAACGCCTGTGGTGCGTAGTGCCTGCCAGTTGGAGACTTTTTCTGGGACATCTTCGCTTGGAGTAGGAGCTGCGCTCATCTTTTTCCATAGGGGGAGGCTGAGGCAAAGGGCTGTGGCAACGAGCAATTGTAGCCCTCCGACAAGGAAGTAGGCAGCCTGCCACTGACCGTAATGGCTCAGGCTGTAGCCCATGATGATAGGGCTAGCGGCAGCACCTAGACCCCAGACACCGTGCAGCCAGCTCATGTGGCGGGCGGAGTAATGGAGAGCAACGTAATTATTGAGCACGGCATCAATAGAGCCAGCGGATAAGCCATAGGGGATGGCGAGGAGGCAGAGCCAAGTTAGGCTATCGGCGTGGGCATAGCCTAGAATGGCAACTGCGCTGAGGAAGGCACTGAGTACGACAACGCGGGCAGAGCCTAGGCAGCGCACTAGGTATTGGACGGAGAGGCTGGAGATGACGATGCAAATGGTTACGATGGCGGAGATGAGACCAGCGTAGGATAGGGAGACATTGAAGTCAGAGCGCATGGAGGGCCAAGCTGATCCTAATAGGGCATCGGGCAAACCTGTGCTTAAGAAGGCAAGGTAGAGGATGATGAGGAGGACTTGGTACATGGGGTTGAGATAAGGAAATACCTTATTCTGGGTGAAATCTCAATAGAAAAGGCGAGGATGAGGGGCGAAATTCACTTAGGTTAAATTTGTAAGCACCACCGCCCTGCGCTTGCGTTCGATGGATTCCCAAGGAAAATTCTGCGATGGCTGACGCGAAGCGTGTGGACAGCTTTATTTTCACGCAAGCGTTTGCCACCGCAAGAAAGAGTCGCCCTTCGGGCGAGGAATGGGGGGGGACGTCAGTCAGGATGCTGAGACCTTGCGGGGTGTTCCTCTCGGGCGTGAGAAATTTTCTTTAACCTGACTGACGGCCTCGCGCTACGCGCTTCGGTTTTCACTTGGGCTTTGCCCAAACCCAGCAGGCATTTTGCGAGAGAGCAAAATGAGACGAAGAAAGTCCAAGACACCTCTTGGACGGCCTGAGCGGAGCGAAGGTGATGAGGATTCTTGCCCTGCACCCGCTCAAGGCCTTGAAGGCCTTAAGAATCCACCTGAACGCAAGCGCAGGATGACGGTGTTAATAGAAAAACACCCTAGATCTCCCGAAAGAGGTCTAGGGTGTGCTACGATTTTTTCTAGGCTGGTGTGGCTTCTTATTCCGTCACTTCGTCCACGACTGTATCGTCTGTGTCCTCGGTGTCAGCATCAGCATCTTCATCCATTTCATCCTCGTCTTCTGCGATGACTAGGGAGATGTCTTGGATGTTTTCCTTGTTGCCAAGTGTGATGAGCTTCACGCCCTGCGCGTTACGACCTGTCTCACGTATACTATTCACTTTCAGTCGTACTGACTGTCCAGCGGATGTCATAATCATGAGTTCGTCTTCCTCCGTAACGGTGGTTGCGGAGACGACGAGGCCTGTCTTTTCCGTGCAGTTCATGGTCTTCACGCCCTTACCGCCTCGGCTCTGTAGTCTGTATTCGTCAAAGCCTGTACGCTTGCCCAGTCCGTTCTCCGAGACGACGAGGAGGGTTGCATTGGGGTCGTCTTGCACGATGGCAAGTGCTACAACGTAGTCTCCGTCCTCCAAGCGTATGCCACGAACACCGATTGTGTTGCGTCCCTGTGTGCGCATGTCTTCTTCCTTGAAGCGTATGCTCTTACCTCCATTGGAGACGAGGATGACTTCCTGCTCTCCTGTGGTGAGGGCTGCGTTGACGAGGCTGTTGCCGTCTTCTAGGTTGATGGCGATGATGCCTGCCTTGCGGTAGTTGACGAAGTCGTTGAGTGAGGTTTTCTTCACGGTGCCATCTCGTGTTGCAAAGACGACGTTGCCAGAGCCTTCTGCAAAGGTGATGTCTTTGCCGTCGTCGTCTACCTTGCGCTCTAGTCGCAGGATGGCGGCGATGCGTTCTTCTGGCTGCATGTCTAGGAGGTTCTTGATGGAACGTCCCTGCGCGCTGCGGGCGGCTTCGTCAATTTCATAGACGCGTTCCACGTAGACGCGACCTGTGTTGGTGAAGAACATGATGTAGTCATGGTTCTGGGCAGCAAAGAGGTGCTCTACAAAGTCGGCACGGTCTTTTTTGCTCTTGGTGGTGGCGACTTTCAGTCCCTTGCCTCCGCGCGCTTGGGTGCGATATTCAACCGCGTTGGTGCGCTTGATGTAGCCAGCATGGGTGATGGTGACTATCATGGAGTCGTTGGGGATGAGGTCTTCCATGGAGATTTCTCCCTGATGGGGGATGATTTCCGTCTTGCGGGGGGTGGCGTGCTTTTCCTTGATGGACAGGAGTTCATCCTTGACGATGGTGAGGACGCGTTGTTCGCTTCCGAGGATGTCAAGCAGGTCTTTGATGAGCTCTAGCAGACCACTGTACTCGTTGACGATTTTGTCGTTTTCGAGTGCTGTGAGTTGGTAGAGACGCAGTTCCAAGATGGCGTTGACTTGACGTTCTGTGAAGGCGTAGCTGTCACCCACGATGGAGGGTTGGCTGCGGATGAGGACGCCGAGTCCCTGTGCCAATGAGACGGGGAAGCGGAATGCCTGTAGTCGCTGGCGGGCTTCTTCGCGGTTTTTGGAGTCGCGTATGATGCGGATGAATTCATCGAGGTTGGCTAGGGCGATGAGGTAGGCTTCTAGTATTTCTGCTCTCTCTTCTGCCTTGCGCAGTTGGTAGCGGGTACGGCGTATGATGACTTCGCGGCGGTGTTCGACGTAGAAGTTGATGGCATCTTTGATGGTGAGCATCTTGGGGCGACGCTCATGGATGGCCAGCATGTTGACGGAGAAGGAGCTCTCTAGGCTGGTGAGCTTGTAGAGCTGGTTGACCACAACATTGGGGCGTGCGTCGCGCTTTAACTCTATCTCGATGTAGTCGGTGAGGTCGCGCATGCCAGCGATGTCGTCTAGTACCTTGTCGCGGACGAGTTCTGCAATACGTTCTTGCAACACAGCACGGTTGACGCCATAGGGTACGTCCGAGATGTGGATGAAGTCGCGGCCATTTTCGTTGGTGACGATTTCCATCTTACCACGCATGCGCACGCTGCCGTGCCCTGTGCGGAAGTAGGAGTCTATGCCCTTGTAACCCATGATGTAACCACCTGTTGGGAAGTCGGGTCCCTTGATGTAAAAGCGCAGTTCATCAGCTGTTATCTGAGGGCGGTCGATGAAGGCGCAGATGCCGTCAATGACCTCACCTAGGTTGTGGGGTGCCATGTTGGTTGCCATGCCCACGGCTATACCTGTTCCGCCATTGACTAGTAGGTTAGGGAAGGCAGCGGGGAGGACGACTGGTTCTTCTTCCTTGTTATCATAGTTGGGTTGGAAGTCTACTGTGTCCTTGTCAAGGTCATCCATGATGGCAAGCCCGAGGTGGCTGAGCTCTGCCTCGGTGTAACGCATGGCTGCTGGGGGGTCGCCTTCTGGTGTACCAAAGTTACCCTGTCCACTGACGAGGATTTCTCTGTAGTTCCATGGCTGTGCCATGGTGACCAGCGTGCCGTAGGCAGAGGCATCACCGTGGGGGTGGTACTTACCGATGACGTCACCCACAATACGACCGCACTTGACTGTGCCGCGATTGGGGATGAGGTTGAGCATGCGCATGGCATAGAGTACACGTCGCTGGGAGGGCTTCAAACCGTCGCGCACATCGGGTAGCGCACGGGATATAATCACTGACATGGAGTAGTCCAAGAAGCTGCGAGAGACTTCATCGGCAACGTCAACGGGGCGAATACGATTATCGTTCATATAATAAAATGTTTAAGAGATTAGACGTCGAGGTTACGGACATTGAGGGCGTTGTCTTCGATGAAGCGGCGGCGGGGTTCCACGATGTCGCCCATGAGTATGGTGAACATCTTGTCTGCCTTCATCGCATTTTCATCATCGAGGCGCACGCGCAGTAGTTCTCGTGATTCTGGATCCATGGTGGTCTCGTAGAGGTCCTTTGCGTTCATTTCACCCAGACCCTTGAATCGGGTGATTTTCACGTTGCGACCGCCTATGTCGAGCACGCGCTCTAGAATGTCAAAGATGTAGCTGATGCTTGTCTTGAATTCCTTGCCCTTTTCCTGTAGGAGGAAGAGGGGGGTGTCATCTGTGCTGAGCAGCTGATTGTCCTCCACGCCCAATTCCTTGAGGCGGGCGATGAGCTTGCTAATGGCATGGGTCTCATGCAGCTCATAGAGCAAGGCACGGCGGTTGGGGCCAGCACGCTCTGGCAAGGGGTTGGCGGCGAGTTCTTCTTCGCTGGGTTCGCCAAAGAGGAAGAGGTCGCGGTTCTCATCGGAGAAGCTGGTGAGCTCTGCCATGTTTTGGAAGTAAACCACCTCCTCATCATTACCACTGCGCACCTTGACAAGGTATTCTGGGAAGTGACCATTCTCACCCCTGTGGGCAAGGAGGTCGCGCATGGTGCCACCGTGTTGAGCAACGCTGGCTTCGAACTTTTGCAAGCGAATGAGGGTCTCTAGGATGGACAAGAGCGTGTCCGTGTCGTACTGCTTGCTACCATCAATGGTGGTAAGCTGGACATCACCTGCTCCAAGGGAGATGAGCTTGCGGTTGAGCAGAGCCTCATCCTGTATGTATTCCTCCTCCTTGCGGTACTTGACGCGGTAGAGAGGGGGCTGCGCAATGTAGAGGTGCCCCGCACGCACCAACTGGGGCATGTGGCGGCAGAACAGCGTGAGTAGCAGCGTACAAATGTGAGAGCCGTCCACGTCAGCATCCGCCATGAGAATGATTTTGTGGTAGCGCATTTTAGCAAGATTGAAAGAGCCTTCGCCCTCTCCCTCACCAATGCCAGCACCGATGGCGGTGATGATATTTTGAATGGTCTCACTACCCAGAGCCTTGTCGAGGCGGGCTTTTTCTACGTTGAGAATCTTACCACGCAGAGGAAGGATAGCCTGCGTGCGGCGATCACGACCCATCTTTGCAGAACCACCAGCAGAGTCACCCTCAACAATAAAGAGCTCGCACTGCTTGGGGTCACGGTTGGAGCAGTCAGCCAGCTTTCCTGGGAGACCACCGCCTACGGTCATGGAACTCTTGCGCACTGTTTCGCGAGCCTTGCGGGCTGCCTCGCGGGCGCGGGATGCGGTGATGGCCTTCTCGATAATAAGCTTTGCCATCTGAGGATTTTCCTCAAAGAAGTCCTTGATTTCCTCATAGACAACAGAGCCAACAACACCCTCAATTTCTGTATTCACCAGCTTGTCCTTCGTCTGGCTGGAGAAGCGGGGGTTAGGCATCTTCACACTGATGACAGCCACAAGACCCTCGCGCACGTCATCACCAGAAAGGGTTGTATCCTTCTCCTTGATGAGGTTATTGGCCTTGGCATAGGCATTGATAACGCGGGTGAGCGCACCACGGAAGCCCGAAAGGTGCGTACCACCATCACCATTGAAAATGGAGTTAGCGTAGCAAAGAATCTGGTCTTGGTAGGTATTATTGTACTGGAGAACAACGTCAACGATGACATCATCTTCCATGGTCTTGCCATCATAATCCACCTCCACACGGCGCACGCCTGAGATGGCGATGGGGTCGGGGTTGATGAGCTGCTTGTTCTCGCCTAGCTGGCGGACAAACTCCTTGATACCATCCTTGTAGAGGAAGACTTCGCGACGCTCTTGGTCAGGCTGCTCATCAACCAACTCAATAATGAGACCGGGGTTGAGGAAGGCGAGCTCTCGGAGACGACGCGCGAGGCGATCAAACTCAAAAGCAATAGTATCAGTAAAGATAGTAGCATCGGGGAAGAAGGTAATAGTCGTGCCAGTCAGATGCTCTGGGCAAGAGCCCTCGACGTGGAGCTTTTCCACCGTCTTGCCGCGCTCAAACTTGATGACATGGCGTTTTCCGCCGCGACGCACCTCTGCCTTGAACCAGTCAGAAAGGGCGTTAACACACTTCGCACCCACACCGTGGAGACCGCCAGAGTACTTGTACGCACCCTGCCCAAACTTACCCCCAGCATGGAGATTAGTCAGCACCAACTCAACGGCAGGAATACCGAACTTCGGGTGCATATCAACGGGGATACCGCGACCATTATCCACAATGGATATAGAGCCATCAGCATGTATAAGAATATCAATCTTACTGCAATAGCCAGCTAGGTGTTCATCAATGGAGTTATCCAGTACTTCAAAAACGCAGTGGTGCAAGCCGCGCACGTCAGGGTCACCAATGTACATCCCTGGACGCTTTCGTACAGCCTCCAAGCCCTCTAGCTTGTCAATCTGGGCTGCACCGTATTCCTCTTGCGCACTTGTGTTGATGATAGGCTCATCAACTGTGCTCAAATTTTCTTCTGTCATAGATGCGCCTATTATACGCGCGTGCGCGCGTGATGTCACGCATAAAGTATATAAACAGTAAGCTTTTTTGGCAAAATCTAACTCTTTGCTCTCTTTCGCTTATTGAGCCACACAACCAGCAGGGCAATATCCGCAGGAGTGATACCCGGAATGCGCGATGCCTGCCCCACAGTGTGAGGTCGCAAGGCAGAAAATCTCTGCCTCGCCTCCGCCTTCAAAGCAGGTATAGCCTCATAATCCAAATCATCGGGAATACGCTTTTCCTCCTGCTTTTGCATGCGCTGTGCCTGCACACGCATGCGCTCTATGTGACCAGCAAAGGCTATCTCTACAGCAATATGTTCCCAGTGCTCTGGGCTGTGCAATTCCAAAATATGCTCTGGCAGATTGCGCCAGTCATTACCAGGTCGGCGCAGCCAGAGATCCAAGCTAACGCCCTGCTCCACTTTTATCTCTGCACTCTGGGCTACACCAGCTGCAATTTTTGCAGCCTTTTGTGCCACTTCCTCGGCTCTTTCTGCACTAATAAGCCCCACATAGCGGGCGCGCTCATAAAGGCGCAAATCGGCATTATCTTGGCGCAGCAATAGGCGCATCTCAGCCCTACTAGTGAACATGCGATAGGGTTCATCCGTCCCCTTGGTGACAAGGTCATCAATCATCACGCCCAGATAGGCTTCATCGCGACGCAGAATCAGAGGCTCTTCTCCGCGCAGGGAAAGCATGGCATTTGCTGCTGCTAGCAAGCCCTGCCCTGCTGCCTCCTCATAACCACTCGTCCCATTGATTTGACCTGCAAAGTAGAGACCCTTAACGCGCTTCGTCTCCAAAGTAGGATGCAGCTCCGTGGGTGGGACAAAGTCATACTCCACAGCATAACCAGGGCGAATGATTTGCGCATTTTCCAGCCCCTTGATACTGTGAACCATAGCGCACTGCACCTCATAGGGCAAACTAGTAGAAAGCCCATTGATGTAATACTCATCCGTACTGAGCCCCTCGGGCTCTAAGAAAAGCTGATGGCGAGTCTTCTCCGCAAAGCGCACCACCTTATCCTCAATACTGGGGCAATAGCGAGGACCTGTCCCCTCAATAATACCAGCGTAAAGCGGACTCTTATCCAGATTAGCGCGAATAATCTCATGCGTCTGCTCATTAGTATAAGTAATAGCACAGGGTAATTGAAGCAAGCGAGCATCATCCTCCAAATCAGCAAGATGATTCAAAGAGCAAGCTGGCTCTGAATCAGCACGCAAGCAATCGCGAGAAACATAACTAAAAAGCGGCAAAGGCACATCGCCCTCTTGCAACTCGCAAACAGAAAAATCAATCGTACGCCCACGCAAGCGTGGAGAAGTACCCGTCTTAAAACGTTCTATGGGAAAGCCCAGCTCCCTCAGCGACTCCGAAAGCACACTAGTAGAACAGCCTAAGCGTCCCCCCTCAATCTGCTCATGACCAAGATGCAGCAAACCGCGCATGAAAGTACCACTACAGAGCACCAACCTGTGACAGCGGAAACTCTGCCCCCAGCTACAACGCACACCCACAACACAGCCATCCTCCACCAGCAAACTCTGAGCATCGCCCTGAAGCAACTCTAGATTAGCAGTATGCTCCAGCACCCACTTCATACGGGCACGGTAAGCCACCTTATCACACTGAGCGCGGGGAGCACGAACACTGGGTCCCTTAGACGCATTAAGCATACGAAACTGAATAGCAGTCGCATCCGTATTCACCCCCATCGCACCACCTAGAGCATCAATCTCCCTCACAATATGCCCCTTAGCCAGCCCACCAATAGCGGGATTACAGCTCATCTGACCAATCGTATCAAGATTATGAGTCAGCAAGGCAACCTTACCACCCATGCGAGCGGCAGCGAGAGCAGCCTCTACACCCGCGTGACCACCACCAATGACTAAAACATCGTAAAGAGAAGCATCGCTCATAGAAAAACCCAGTTGGGAGAAAAAAGAGTTACCGCCGTACCGTCAGTGGATAGGAAGCTACGTTCCCTAAAGTTAAGTGGGTGCGGAGTCGAAATCTGCTGTTGAGTCCGCCTATTGGGACGGAACATAAGCATTTCGAACAAGAGTGCCCCATGTTGAGTACAACGGATCGAGCCTTTTGAGTCCACGTGTCACGAGCACGGCAGTGGAATTATAATAGAACAAGAGCAGCAATTTTGCAAGCAAAAAGGAGAAAAGTTGGCAGAAATAAGTAATCTCTACGCACCGCCAAGGAAATCAATGAATTGAGCCTCCCCCCCTCACCATCCCCCTCACCGTCTCCCCGCGCTTGCGTTCAAGGAGATCCCCAAGAACTCAGTTCTTGGGCGGGTGCAGGGCAGAGCCCTGCTGGGTTTGGGCAAAGCCCAAGGAAAATCCGCAGCGCGCAGCGCGAGGAGGCGACAGCCCCTTAAAAGAAAACATGCCCGCTACGAACATGCTGCATGGTAAGCCAGCACAGTAACGCTGTCGCCGCTATATGGGATCGCGCGAAGCGCGACTCTTCCTTGCGGTCGCCAACGCTTGCGTGAAAAAAACCTTACCACACGCCTTTGGCGAAAACAGCCACTCCTCCCCCCCAAAAAAAACACTCCTCTCAGCCCAGAAGCCGAGAGGAGCATTTAAGTTTTTTTTGGAAGTGCGTGTTAAAGCGTCTTCAACAAATAGTCTCTATTAGAGCACCTCGGGTGCAAGGGAGACGATCTTCATGAAGCCCTTTTCACGGAGTTCACGTGCCACAGGTCCGAAGATACGGGTACCACGTGGGTTGTTGTCCTTGTCGATGCAGACAACAGCGTTTCCGTCGAAGCGGAGCACAGAGCCGTCATCACGGCGAATAGGATAAGCGGTACGAACCACTACTGCCTTGACCACGCTACCCTTCTTGATAGAAGCAGTAGGAATGGATTCGCGGATGTGAATGGTGATGATATCACCGATACGTGCTTGGTCAGTTGCCTTGCCGATAACGCCAATCATCTTGGCGACGCGAGCGCCTGTGTTGTCAGCAACTTGAATGGAGGATTCCATCTGGAGCATAGTATATAATGTCCTTTCTGGTTTAGTGTTTGATGATTTCTTCGAGCTTCCAGCGCTTGAGGCGGGAAAGCGGGCGAGTTTCGCTGATGCGTACCTTGTCACCTACCTGTGCTTGCTCGTTCTCGTCGTGAGCATAGAACTTCTTGCTCTTCTTAACGATCTTCTTGAAGATAGGGTGGGGGACGCGGGCAACGTATTCGACGACGATGGTTTTGTTCATCTTTGTCGAGACGACCACACCGATGCGGCTTTTACGAAGTCCTTGAGGCTTTTCTGTCGTAGTATTTTCGCTCATAATAATTCCTGTTGGGTTCGTGTTGATTATTCAGCTGATCCTTCTGCCTGCACAGTGAGAGCGCGGGCGATTTCCTTGCGAACAAGGCGAAGGCGTTGATTGTTTTCCAAGAGTCCTGTGGCCTGCTGAACGCGCAGATTGAAGTACTCCTCACGCAGCGCACGGATGTGTGCGGCGAGTTCCTTTGCGGGCATTCCGCGGAAGTCTTTTGCTTTTTGGATTGGCATAACGTGTATTTCTGTTTGCTTTGATTAAGCGGGGTTGACACCTTGGCGGTAGACGAAGCGAGTGCGGATACCAAGCTTGTTGGAAGCAAGGCGAAGCGCCTCACGTGCAGCAGACTCGGTGACACCACCGACTTCAAACATAATGTTACCAGGACGGCAGACGGCTACCCAGCCCTCTACACCACCTTTACCCTTACCCATACGAGTATCGGGGGGACGCTTGGTGAATGACTTGTGAGGGAAGATACGGATGTAGACGCGACCTTTACGGCGAAGGTAACGGTTGATAGCGATACGGCATGCTTCGATTTGGTTGTTGGTTACCCAACCACGTGTGAGCACTTGCAGACCGAAGTCACCGAAGGCAACATAATCACCACTTGTTGCATTACCGCCGCTATTGCCGCGGTGCATCTTGCGATGGTTATTCTTAATACGTTTTGGCATTAAAGGCATAACTTATATTCTCTTTCTATGTTTAGAAATTATTGCATTCAGGCGATTACGCGTCACGG
Organism: uncultured Akkermansia sp.; assembly: GCA_964371795.1. Classification (GTDB taxonomy): domain Bacteria; phylum Verrucomicrobiota; class Verrucomicrobiia; order Verrucomicrobiales; family Akkermansiaceae; genus Akkermansia. The sequence continues at coordinate 51,801 of CAYJON010000001.1, forward strand.
CGTTCGCGACGAGGGCGAGGAGGACGTCCACCTTGATTAGGAGCACCTGGTGCCTGAGGACGCTTGTTAATCCAGCACTTAATACCGATGATACCGTAGAGAGTGTTAGCTTCTGCAAAACCGTAGTCGATGGGGACACGGAGAGTTTGCAGAGGGACTTTACCCTCGCGGTACCATTCTGCACGAGCGATGTCAGCACCACCGAGGCGGCCTGCGCAACGTACACGGATACCTTCTGCACCAAAGTCCATAGCGACCTGAACGGCACGCTTCATGGCACGGCGGAAAGAGACACGACGCTCAAGCTGAGTGGCGATGTTTTCAGCAACGAGCTGAGCATCGAGTTCAGGCTGGCGAATCTCCATGATGTCAAGCTTGATTTGCGTGTTATTGCAAAGCTTGGAAAGAGCGGCTGTCATCTCTTCGATGTTCTTGCCCTTAGGTCCAATTACGAGACCTGGGCGAGCTGTGGAGATGGTAACGCGGATGCTGTTCCAAGCACGTTCTACAACGATGCTGGAGATAGCGGCTGTCGCGCCCTTGAGATCTTTATTAAGACTCTGTGTGTAGTCCTTGATGAACTTGCGAATCTTGAGATCCTCGTGGAGCTTCGCGGCATAATCCTTGCCCGTTGCATACCACTTGGAACGCCAGTCCTTTGTTACAGCAAGGCGAAAACCGATTGGATTTACTTTTTGACCCATAGTTTTATATTCTAGTTAGGATTTATGCCTCTGCACTTGCGAGGACGATGGTGATATGTGATGTGCGCTTGCGGATCATGTTCGCGGAACCGCGAGCACGCTGCATTGAGCGGCGGAAGGTTGGACCTTCATCTACGCGTACGCTCTTGAGGACGAGTTCATCTGCGGAGAGGCCATTGTTGTTTTCTGCATTGGCGACGGCGGATTGGAGCGTCTTGTTCAGGAGGTAGGCGCCCTTCTTAGGCGAGTAGCTCAGTACGTCAGTAGCGGAGGATACACTCATCCCCTGAACTGCCGCAGCTACGTCTCGCATCTTCTTCGCAGAGATGCGTGCATTTTTATATACTGCTTTCACTTCCATGGTTTTATATTTGTTGAAGATTTTATTGAATCGTTTTGACAGAAACTGCATCACCTACTTTAACGGAGAGAGAGTTGCTGAGGCGCTTTTGGATGAGCAAGCCTGCTACTTTTTCTCTGACATCGGTGACAATCGCGTAGGCAATAGCCTGATCACCCCTTGCAATCTCCATGGGCATGCCCACTTTGACCTTGGCCGCTTTTCCAGCATTGATGACAATGAGTCCAGACTCGCTGTCAATACTGACGACCTGAGAGTGATTAAGATTACCTTCTAACTGGCTGCTAGGTGCGTGGCGGTAGCCGAGTGCTAGTTCGAGCTCACGAAGTGAGACCTCTAGCTCTAGAGCAACTTTTGCATCTTCTACAAGGGCTGATTTGGAGTAATTCTCTATTACTTCCATCACGCGGCTGATCTGCGTGCGCAGATTTTCGAGCTGAGAGTTCTTTGCCTCGTACTGGGCAACGACATCAATGATGCGTTGTTCCGTCTGTCCGAGGGCTGCGCCACCAAGGGCGTCATAACGTTCTCTAAGCTCTGCCTCGCGTGCCCTAGCCTCATCCGCATCTTGGCGGGCAAGGATGTAGTTTTTGTTGAGCAGCTCCACCTGTCTTTCCAGCTGGGCGATTTTGCTAGCTTCTGCACTAGACTCCCCCTTGGCTGGAAGCATCATGCTGCCAGCAGCAATCACGCAGAGCGCGAAGCTGTGAATAGCATTCTTCCAGGAGCAAGGGTTGGTCATAGTGTGTGGGTTATTTATTTATAGTTTACTTCTTACCAATACCACCGTGTGCCTTGAAGGTACGGGTGGGGGCGAATTCACCGAGCTTGTGACCCACCATGTTTTCCGTGACGTATACAGTAGCAAATGTTTTGCCATTGTGTACGAGGAAGGTGAGCCCGACAAAATCGGGGATTACCATGGAGGCGCGACTCCAGGTCTTAATCGGCTTGCGGTCACCGCTTTCGAGCTGTACGTCAACTTTGTCGAGCAACGATTGGCTTACGAAGGGTCCTTTTTTGAGGGAACGTCCCATAATTCTATTGAAATGTTATGTGGTTTAGCGATTACTTGGTCTTGCGACGTTGAACGATGAATGCATCGGAGGGCTTGCGGAGACGGCGTGTCTTCTGACCCTTGACGTGACCCCAAGGGGACTTCAAGTGCTGGCGACCACCACCGGACTTTGACTTACCTTCACCACCACCATTCGGGTGGTCGACGGGGTTCATACACATACCGCGTACAGTTGGGCGGATACCTCTCCAACGTGAGCGACCTGCCTTACCGGAGGATTCGTTCATGTGTTGAGTATTGCCAACCTGACCGATGGTGCAGAAGCACTCGACGCGGAACTTACGGATTTCACCCGAGGGCATCTTCACCAGTGCGTATTCACCGTCACGGTTAGAAAGGATGGCCTGCTGACCAGCAGAGCGAGCAACCTTACCACCGGAACCAGGACGAATCTCGATGTTGTGAATCGCTGTACCAAGGGGGACATTCTTGAGGGGCATTGCGTTACCAACCTTGGGGGCAACACCTGTACCGCTCTGAATCTTTTGACCAACTGTCAGGCCAACAGGAGCGAGGATGTAGCTCTTCGCGCCGTCTGTGTACTGAATAAGGGCAATGCGGCAAGTACGATTTGGATCATACTCGATACCGAGAACGGTAGCTTCTTCCTTCTTGTTACGAAGGAAATCAACGAGGCGATAGTGACGCTTGTGACCACCACCGATGTGACGTGTAGTGATACGACCATTGTTGTTACGTCCACCACTTCTGTGCAGGGGCTTGAGAAGGCTTTTTTCTGGCTTGCTCTTCGTGATTTCATCGAAGGAAGGCAGCACCTTATAGCGGTTTGAAGGAGTGGTAGGCTTGAATGACTTAAGGGACATAGTAGCTTACAATATTTAATGTGTTCCAATCTGTATTAGACGAGGTCGAGCGTTTCACCAGCAGCGAGACGGACATATGCCTTTTTCCAAGCACGTGTGCGGCCTTCTGCAGCGGTGCGCTTGCGGCGCAGCTTGCCATCATAATTGGCAGTGCGTACACTAGCAACCTTCTTACCGAATGCTTTTTCGATAGCCTGCTTGATTTCAATCTTGGTAGCCTTTACAGCTACTTCAAGAACCAACTCGCCCGTCTTATCGTGAAGAATCGTGGCTTTTTCAGAAACGCGGGGTTTCTTGATAACGTCGTAGATATTCATATTAGTTCGTGCGTGTTGCGATGGTTTCAAGGGCGGATTCAACAAGGATGATAGCATGTGCTCCGAGGAGCTGCTCAACATTAACCTCAGATGCTGTCATGAGGCGCACATTGGCCACATTGCGAGCGGAGCGGTATGTTATTTCATCAAAGTTCTGGGAGATGATGAGGATCTTCTTTGCAGTGCTAAGCTCTGCTACGGCGGCGACAAAGCTCTTTGTCTTGCCATCAGCAATTGCGAAGTCTGCAACAGTGCTCACCTTGCCACCTGCGATCACGTCACCGAGGACGCGACGCAGTGCGAGCTTACGAGTGCTCTTGTTTACTTTCTTACTGTAATCGCGAGGGCGGGGACCAAACACGACACCACCACCTACAAAGATAGGGCTCTGATGGTCGCCGTGACGGGCATTACCCGTGCCTTTTTGGCGATAGATTTTGCGGTTGGAACCAGCTACTTCACCACGTGTCTTTGTATTAGCAGAGCCTGTACGGCGATTTGCACGATACGCAACAACGAGGTCATGAACAGCCTGGCTACCCTTTTCAGGGCCTACTGTGACAATACTTGCAGCAGTAGCGGCCTCAATTGTGAATTCTTTTGCGGACATAGATAGGATTTCCTATAGTTCGATATAATTTATTTGCCAACTTTTTTCTTGGCGGGACGGATGACGACATATGAGCCTTTTGCACCGGGTACTGGGCCGGAGATAAGAATCACCTTGTCTTCAGGACGAACCTGAACAACCTTGAGATTCTGTACTGTGCGGCGTACATTACCTTGATGACCGGGCATCTTTTGGCCCTTCCAGACGCGGGATGGGGTTGCACAAGCACCTACTGCGCCGGGGCGGCGGTGCATCATGGAACCGTGCGTCATGTTGGAGCCACTGAAGTTGTGACGGCGCATGACACCTTGGAAGCCCTTACCCTTTGACGTACCAATGACGTCTACCCAAGCACCTTCGGTGAAGAGCTCAACACCAGGATGAGCGGAACCTTCGGCGGGGAGGTCAGCAGCAGCCACGCGGAACTCCTTGAGGAGCTTTGCGGGGGCGATACCGAGCTTCTTGTAGTGACCTGCTACGGGGCGGCTGAGGCGGCTTTCTTTCTGGAGACCGAAAGCAACCTGAACAGCTGTGTAGCCGTCGTTTTCTGTTGTTTTGACTTGACCGAATGTGTTATCGGCCACGTCGATGACTGTGACAGGAATCATAGCACCCGTTTCTTGATTGAAAACGCGTGTCATTCCCACTTTTTTGCCAATTAATCCTAAAGACATGTTAAAATAATCTGTGTTAGAGTTTGATAATTGATTTGCTGTATCTTTCAGGATGGACTAGATTTTAATCGTGATGTCCACACCAGCAGGCAGGTTGAGCTTCTTGAGCTCTTCTACTGTGCGGGAGGTTGGCTCGATGATGTCGAGCAAACGCTTGTGGGTACGAATTTCAAACTGATCGGCAGATTTCTTGTTAACATGGACCGAGCGGTTCACAGAGAACTTCTCGATACGAGTCGGCAAAGGAATCGGTCCAGCGACTTTTGCACCCGTGCGCTTGGCGGTCTCGACGATTTCCGAAGCGGAGCGGTCGATAGCGCGGCTATCGAATGCACGGAGGCGAATGCGGATTTTGGGACTTTGCATGAACGTGCGGTATGTTTATATATGATTGATAATAATTGATTATTTGCTACCACCACGTGCCTTGACGATTTGTGCGACGAGGTTCGGGGGTACTTGTTCGAAGTGGGAGGGCTCCATGGAGTAGGATGCGAGACCCTTGGAGAGTGTGCGGATGTCTGTAGAGTAACCGAACATTTCTGAGAGAGGAACGCTAACGGAGAGGATACAGTCAGTACCCTTGTGCTCCATGTTGTTCACAGCAGAACGGCGGCGGTTCAAGTCACCCATGATGTCACCTTGGTTTTCGGTGGGGGTGCTTACTTCTACGCTCATGATGGGCTCAAGAAGAACAGGGGCGCACTTGGCAAAAGCGTTCTTCATCGCAAAGATAGCAGCCATCTTGAAGGCGTTTTCGTTGGAGTCAACTTCGTGGTAGGAACCATCGATAACGTCAACTTCTACGTCTTCTACAGGGTAGCCAGCGATAACGCCAGAGCTCATAGCCTCGTTAAGACCGCTGTTAACAGCGTTCATGTATTCACGAGGAATAGCACCACCAACAATCTTGTTAGCAATCTTGAGACCTGTACCACGCTCACCGGGGCGCATTGCGATAACAACGTCACCGTACTGACCACGACCACCGGACTGCTTGACCAACTTACCTTGTACGCGATCAGCGGACTTGGTGATGGTTTCGCGGTAGGCGATTTGGGGCTTACCAGTGTTGGCTTCTACCTTGAACTCACGACGGAGACGGTCAACAATGATGTCGAGGTGAAGTTCACCCATACCAGCAATGATGGTTTGACCTGTTTCTTCGTCAGTGGACACACGGAATGTTGGGTCTTCTGCGGAGAGGCGTTGAAGAGCGTTGCTCATCTTTTCTTGGTCACCCTTTGTGAGGGGCTCAACTGCCATGGAGATAACTGTCTCGGGGAATGTTGGGGGCTCAAGTGTGTAGTCGTAACCGTCCATAGCGAGGGTATCACCTGTGGTTGCGTTCTTGAGACCTACGATTGCAGCGATGTCACCAGAGTAAACAGCGTCTACGTCCGTGTGAACGTTAGCTTGGATCTGGAGAAGACGACCGACGCGCTCTTTCTTGCGAGTACGAGGATTGTAAACTGTGTCGCCCTTGCGGATAACACCTGTGTACACGCGGATGAAGACGAGAGAACCAACGAACTTGTCAGCCCAAAGCTTGAATGCAAGAGCAACTGGCTTGTCTTCGTCGGAAGGGGAGATTGTCTCTGTAGCGAATGTTTCGTAGCCGTGCTCGTCCAGACCATTGGAGATGGTGGAGGTAACTTCTGCAAGCTTTGCCTCGATTGGGGAGGGAAGGTAGTCAACAACTGCGTCGAGAAGAGCCTGAACACCCTTGTTCTTGAAAGCGGAACCACCAGCTACACCAATGAACTTGTTGGCGATTGTTGCACGGCGGATAGCAGCCTTGAGGGTCGGGGCGTCGATTTCTTCTTCCATGAGGAAGAGTTCTGCCAACTCATCGTCAGCGTCAGCGACACGTTCCTTGAGAAGCTGGAGGGCATCAGCTGCCTTTTCCTTGAGCTCTTCGGGGAGGTCTACGATTTCGTAGGTGGAGCCGAGGCGGTCGGAGTCGATGTACATGATGGCCTTTTGGTTCACCACGTCAATCTGACCACAGAGCGCGTCTTCAGCACCGATGGGGATAAGGATAGGAGCAGCGTTAGCACCAAGCTTTGTTACGATGTCGTTGAAAACATTGTCAAAGTTAGCACCTACACGGTCCATCTTGTTGACAAAGCAAATGCGGGGTACGCTGTACTTTGTCGCTTGGCGCCATACTGTCTGTGTTTGGGGCTGGACACCAGCCACGCCGCAGAACACAACGATAGCACCGTCAAGAACACGCAGGGAGCGCTCCACCTCAGCGGTGAAGTCAACGTGACCTGGCGTGTCAATAACGTTCATCTGGAAGTTTTCGTTTTCGAAAAGCTTCACACAGCCTTCTGTCGCAACTTGCTTCCAGTTGGTTGTCACAGCTGCGGAGGTAATAGTAATACCGCGTTCCTGCTCCTGTTCCATCCAGTCGGTTGTCGCTGCACCATCGTGCACTTCGCCAATCTTGTGGATCATGCCTGTGTAGAAAAGGATACGCTCGGAAAGCGTGGTTTTGCCACCATCAATGTGAGCCGCGATACCGAAGTTACGGTAGCGCTCCAGAGGGGCCTTACGGTTGGGGCTGCTTGGGTTAGCCATATATTTTGTAATGTGAAGATTCTTTTTCAGAGATTACGAGAAAACTTCCACGGACTCTTATTTACCAGCGGAAGTGAGCAAAGGCGCGGTTGGCCTGTGCCATTTTGTGAACGTCATCACGCTTGCGAACGGCTGCACCCTGATTAGCGGCTGCTTCCTTGATTTCGTTAGCGAGAGCTTTTGCCATTGGGACGCCTTTGCGCTTGCGAGCAAAGCCGATTACCCAGCGCATTGCGAGAGCTTCGGAGCGGTCAGCAGCAACTTCCAAGGGGACTTGGTATGTTGCACCACCGACGCGGCGGCTCTTCACCTCAACGCGAGGCTTAGCATTTTCGATGGCACGAGTCAGCACTTCGAGGGGACCTACTGTGTCCATTCCTTCGTTTGCCAAGTCAATTGCCTTGTAGACGATACGCTCTGCAAGAGAACGCTTACCAGCAAGCATTACCTTACCAATAAGTCTTCCTACGAGAGCAGAGTCATAACGGGAGTCATGACGTTCGATTTTTTTGTAGACGCGTTTACGACGGGCCATAGTATTATTCTATTAGAGATGATTTATTTTGCTGCTTCCTTGGGACGCTTTGCGCCATACTTTGAACGGCCACGGCGACGTTTGTCTACTCCGAGGCAGTCAAGCGCACCGCGAACGATGTGATAACGAACACCTGGTAAGTCCTTTACACGACCGCCGCGCACAAGCACGATGGAGTGTTCTTGGAGGTTGTGGCCTTCACCACCGATGTAAGCAATTACTTCTTCGCCATTGGTGAGGCGAACCTTAGCAACCTTACGGAGAGCGGAGTTAGGCTTCTTAGGCGTACGGGTCATAACCTGTAGGCAGACACCGCGACGCTGAGGGCAGCTGTGAAGAGCACGAGACTTCGACTTCACTTCTGGTACGATACGTCCTTTTCGGACGAGCTGGTTAATGGTCGGCATGTTTCCTTTTTTTTGTTGTTTTTCAGGTGCTTACTAGAGACTTTGAAGCACCTCTACTCAGAGGAAACTTGCCCATTCTCCGGTGGCTACCCGATAAAATCTTGATTAGCTATGCTATTTTGCACAGCAAGGGGTGGCTATTTTAGCCTTTTTTTAACAGATGGCAAGCCTTTTTTATGTTTTTTAATTTTTTTTTGTTTTTTTACACAGAAAGAGAGAGGCCACACAGGTGGCCTCTCTCCATATTTAACTATACGCGCACGCGCGCGCGAGGATTACTCACTCTTCGCACTTGCACTGCATCGTGGCAGTGGGTAGGTTACTCTGGTCTTTTAGCTCTATGGCAATCATGGTACCAGAGAGCTCATGCGCTACCAGCAGCATGGGGTAACCTGTCTTGCTCTGTAGCTTGTTGACAAAGACCATGCCCTTGGGCTTGATGTCTCCGCCCGTTATCACCGTATCGTTGAGCATCTCATCCTGATCCTCACTCACCTGTCGAAAATCGCGGGTGTTGATGTAGTTGACAAAGTGGCTGCATGTGGGACAGGTGACATCATAGACCATCACGCCACCAGCAGCCTTGATGGAGATGAAGGCATAAACCCTCTCCCCTACCTGACCGAGGACGACATTTTCTGGTTCCAAGCCATGCGTGTTGGATCTATCATCCAAGCCCACCTCCATCTCTGCAAGGTGGTAAAAACCCTCAAACTGCTCGGCCATCTTTGCCTCCAACTCTATGCCGCTGTTATAGACCAGCTGCAAGACGGAGTCATCAGACATCTTGTCATCCACATGCACCAGCTTGAAAATACTAAAGGAGCGAGAGCCGAGGAGATAGTCCTTGTCCTCCTCCAGACCGTCCAGTCTCTCTACATTGGCGAGAAGCACTGGCTTCGCATTGACATCACTAAATCCAGAGGGTCCAATAGAGCCACCGGGGGAGCTCTCATCACTCTGCGGGTCGAGGGCTACGGCCTCATAGGAACGCAGCGGTGCTGGCTTCGCGCCCTCATTGACCACAACAAAGTAGGTCTCCCCACCGCTATGATACACCTTGATACCATCTGGCATGTGCAGGGCTGCAAGACTGGGGAAGGCGTCGGGTAGGTACTTCACATCACCTGTATTGATGTCGAGAGCATTGAAATCACCCGAGGGCGACACATAGGCACTGTACTCCCTAGCCCCTAGGGGGAAGATATACCTTTCTGCGGGATCGCAAAGCTTCACAAAGAGCAGCGCGTTGGCCTCTTGCAGCGTCACTACAGCAAACTCCCCATCCATCATGGCGATATCCTCTGGCTCTATCACATCAGATATCTGACCACCCTTGGGCAGGACAAGCCCCTTTTCCACCAGCTCATCGCGCAGCTGCGCATCAGTATTCTGATTCGGGTTGTAGCCACTGCCCTCCTCCTCCACTTCATGAAGGGTGGGATCATCAAATCGTTCAAAGGTGCAGCGGTTCACCGACTTGAGGGGAATATTCACGATGCTCACCACAGCCTTGGGATCCATGACCTCGCCGCCCTTGATGCGTACCTTCTTGCCCTCGTGTGCGATGAGGGCAACATCCTTCGTATGCAGCGTGAGAGCCTTGGGCTGGGGGTCAATGGTGATAAAATCCATCAAGACCATATCGCCCTCTTCGTTGTGAGAGAAAACCGCGAGTCTCCCTGTGTCCTCATCCTTCTCGGCTGCAATGAGAATGTAGAGACGCTCCACACCGCCCATGTACACCTCCATATCCGTGATGCGACCAAAGGCAAAGGGCAGCTCATCCCCCTCCTCCACAGCCTTCTCGAGGTAAGAGTCAATCAGACCGCGTATATCCTTCTTCTCGGACACCAGCTCCTCAATCTTCCCAGCCTCAAAGTCAGCCATGGGCAGCACATCCAGCATCCCACGCGCATCTACGGCAACATAGGCGAGACCGCGTATGGGGTTATAACAGACATGCTGCATCTTGTGACGCACCAAGCCCAACTCTCCCCTATCATAACGCGCCACCACAGACATGGCCAGCGGCGACGTTGCATTAAAGAAGGCATCCTTCACACCAGTGGGCAAAGCAGCCTTGGTCGGCGGCTCCATCGAAGCCTCCTCTAACTGAGCAAAACAGGGAACGAAGGGCGCAGTCGCAAAAAGCGATGCCGCCATCAAGGGCAGGGTCTTCAAATAAGCATTCATAACAAAACAGTGAGATACCAGTGTTCATACTAGCAGAGCACAGGCAGCTCTGCAAGAAAAAAGCTCATCACAGGATTGTGAGAAATTACTTTTTTGCCGCCTCTGCGATATCGACTTCGATAGCTGCTGGGAAGAGGCGTTCTGGGTCGTAGAAGGCGGCGCAGCTGTTGACCAAATGCTTCATATCGAGAGGCACTATGCCCTCAAATAGCTTTTTGCCATTGACGGTAACGGTCACAGGCTTTGCTAAATCGACCATGTCTTCGTGCAGGTAGATAAGCACTTTCCCCTTTGTAGCAGGCGTGTATGTCTTTTTATAAAGTGTTTCAACACCCCATTTGTTGTGCTTTGTTACTTCATAATCAACCAGGTCAACCTTGAGATCTATATTGTTCCCTTTAATGTCTAGCATGTAGCGGGCGCGGGATTTGTGGTCTTCATGAGAGCGTTCTAGGACATAGAGGTTGTAGAAGCCCGTTCTATAGAGCCCATCCATCTCAAAGTTTTCCCACAATACCTTGTTGGGTCGAGGGTTACGCGTATGCGCTTTCAGCCAAGGAGTAGTCAGCCTATAATCAATGCCATGCCCCATGCCAGCGAGTAGCTCAATGCGATGCTTGAAGCCCTTCTTATCAGATTCTTGGAATTTGACGAACTCGTCCTTTGTTACCTGTGTGAGCTCATTTCTCCCAAAGCCATGGTCGAGAGCACCAGTGAGGAAGGAAAAGGCAATATTGCGGCAGTTATCCACAGGAGCATTGCGCAGTGGCTCACCACCAGCCATAGGACCAGCTCCTGCGAGGTAATCAGCATAAAAAGAAGCCAATCGCTGGCTACCATAGCCCCCCTCTGAGATGCCAAAGAAGTACAGTCTATTCGGGTCGATTTCACCACTCAGGAAGGAAAGTCGGAAGAGTTTTTCCCAAGCATATTGCTTTGATTTCTGCCACCAACGGTACTGTGACTCGTTAGGTATTTGAGGAATAAAGTAAGCTGAAGGACCATCATCAAAAATCTGGCACATTTTAATACCACCTGCCCACTCAGCAGCCTTTGGACCAGAGCCATGGTAGTAGACAAAGAGCGGGTAGCCAGCCTTTGGCTTCGCCCCCTTGCTCCCCCAGTAGTAGGGCAACAGAGCATTTGCTTCTAGCTCTGGTGGTAGATGCCACGAGGCAGAGTTCTTATCGGCTAGTGGAAGCAGGGCTATGAGTTTTTCTTCCTCCAGTTTTTCATTTGCAGAGCTCCACAGTTCCCAGACTCGCTGACGAGCTTTTTTTACCTGATCTAAACTCAGTTTTCTGGTGCTGTTGTACTGCTTTTTTTCACCCTGCACATTCTGGGTGAAGAATTGAGTGACTTCTTTTTTTGACTCTGAGGTCTTGCTATCCTTTGCCGCGCAGCACAAGGTGCTCAAACAGAGGAGTGAGCTTAGTAGTATGGATTGTTTCATGATATTGATGGCACAAATTAGCCAGACTTTAACATTAGCATTTTACCTATCAGTCGTCAAATCAATAGTGCAGCGTTATAAGAGAGGGAGGGAGGTGTCCTTTAGGGAAGTTCTCGCAATTCGTTTTCTGCTTGACTTAGCAAAGAATACACTAGACAAGGGTGCTCGCGGAGTCTTTTCGTATCTTTTTGCACCTTCGCTTATTACATATGACAATATGCTCTGGCGCGAATGCGCAAAAATCTGACGAAAATCCTCCCACGAGCACTCCTTGCGAATTGCGAGAACTCCCCTTTAGCGCAAAAGCAATAATCCCAATGTTAAAAAATCACTCCTTTCTGATCACGAGTATACCCTTAGATCGGATCCACAAAAAACATGGCACTCTGAGCTTTGACTATTTCTTGAAGCGTTTACAGCGCGACTTACAGAGCACCTCTCACGACAAAGAATTTCTCACAGGCAATCCTCAACTCGTCACTACCAAAATAATTCTTAGCTTTCAACTCCGCCCTGAGTACCAGCAACGCTGCTTCTACTTTCTTCAGTTCCTGAGACACATCTGGATTTTCCAAAACCTGCACCACCATCATTAGCTCCTTATCCGACATGCTCTGCACTAGCTGCGCCATGCTATTCATATTGCTAAGCCATCTTTCCGTCAATGCGTCAATATGCATTGACGCATCTTCCGCTGGTGCCACCCCAGCATTCACCGCAGCAAGAGTTTTAGAAAAGTCAACGCTAATTCCTATCGTTTCTTGCAACAGCTTTCCATATTTCTTCACGTTCGCTTGCTCATCAGCAGTGGCAGCTTGCACCATTGCAGGAACGAGACCTATAGTACATATAGCTAGTGTAAATATATTGTTCATAAGTTTACATACTATCACAATTTACATATTAATCAAGAGAATAATGATGCTACGCGTCCTCTCAAAATCGTGCAGGATTTCCCTACTTCGAAGCAGCAAAGTATTTTTCGCAAGCCGCCTTCAGCTCTGGGCTATCATAGTGATTGCTCGCTTCTAGCTGTTTTTTGGCATCGATTACGATTTGACCTACTTGGTTCAACACTTCCAGCAGTTCATGGTCTTGCATCACAATAGCTACCTGCTGTAGCTCTTCTTGGCTCATGGAATCAACCAATTTTTTCATTTCTGATGTAACACCAGCAACTTTTACAGCCAAAGCGTCAATAGCCTTTGCGCCATCAGTTGCGCTTATAGTCTTTTCTATGATGCTTTCAGCAATTTCTATAAATTCACCAGATACTTCAATACCAGCTTTCATGAGATCACCAAACTTAACCAATTTTTGATGTTCTTCAGCAGTGGCTGTTTGGACAAGGGCGGGTACGGCACAGAGTGCACACATGGTATAAGTGGATATTTTAATCATAGGACTTATATTTATCATAGCGTTCTAGTTTTATCAATAAAAAAGGCTGTCTTCATAAAAGAGATTTAAAAATCCTTGCATTATTAAAAAAAGAAACTATACTCATGCGCATACGCGACACTTGATCTTTGAGCCGCGCATATTAACATCATCAAAATATATCAGACATGAACAATCCAAGAATAGCTATCGTTGGCGCCACTGGTGCAGTGGGAGTCGAGATTCTTTCCTGCCTAGAAAGCCGTCAGTTTCCTCTGGCATCTCTCAAACTTTTGGCATCAAAACGTTCTGCTGGTAAACAGGTATGCTTCCGCGGAGAGATGATTACCGTGGAAGAGCTCACCAAGGACTCCTTTGGCGATGTAGACATTGCCCTCTTCTCAGCAGGAGGTGGCATCTCCTTGGAATATGCACCAGCCGCAGCGGCAGCTGGCTGTGTTGTCGTTGACAACTCCTCCGCCTTTAGACAAGACCCCGATGTCCCCCTCGTCGTTCCAGAAATCAATGGCGAAGCCGCCCTCAATCACCCCCGCAACATCATCGCCAACCCCAACTGCACCACCATCATCACCTTGATGGCACTGTATCCATTGCACAAGCAATTTGGGCTCAAGATGATTCTTGCCAGCAGCTACCAAGCCGTATCTGGCAGTGGACAGCAAGGTATTACAGAACTTGAAAATCAGGTACGCGCCATCGTTGATGGACACCCTGTCACATGCAGCACCTATCCGAAGCAAATCGCCTTCAACCTCATCCCGCAGATAGACAAGTTTGCGGAGAGTGGCTACACCAAGGAAGAAGAGAAAATGCTTTATGAAGGCCGCAAGATTACAGGCATCAGTGACCTGAGCGTCAGTTGCACCTGTGTGCGTGTCCCTGTGTACCGCAGTCACTCTATCTCCTGCATTGCCCAATTTGAGCGTCCTATTGACGTGGAATCAGCCCGCGCTGCCTTTGCAGGCTGTGAAGGGGTTGAACTCATGGATGATCCAGAGCAAGGCGTGTGGCCAACACCTCTGGATTCCACCAACGGTGATACCTGCTATGTGGGTCGCATCCGTCAGGATCAAGCCATCAGCAACGCCCTCAACCTCTGGGTTGTCGGGGATCAGGTACGCAAGGGAGCGGCGCTTAATGCGGTGCAGATAGCGGAATTGCTAGTACGCTAAAGACTGCGTTTGCAAAAATTTGGAGAGATGCTTCTTGGTGGGAGCATCTCTCTTTTTCGTATCAGCGGCGACCCTGCGCTTGCGCTCGAGGAGATTCCCAAGAACTCAGTTCTTGGGCAGGGTCAAGGGACAAGAATCCTCATCACCTTCGCTTCGCTCAGGCCGT
>CAYJON010000002.1:0-50347 GCA_964371795.1 uncultured Akkermansia sp.
GCTAACCATACGCTCCGCGTCAGCGACGGCAGAGAAGTGTCGCGCTTCGCGCGATCCCATATAGGGGCGACAGTGTTACGGGGCAGGTTCGCCATGCAACATATTCATAGCGGGCATGTTTTCTTTTAAGGCACTGTCGCCACCTCGCGCTACGCGCTCGGCTCTTTCCTCGGGCTCTGCCCAAACCCGCGCGGGATTGCCCCCGCGAGTGCACCCAAGGCATTGAATGCCTTGGGAATCCACGTGAGCGCTGACGCGCAGGAAGACCGCTTACTGTACGGCTACGCGTTGCTCATAGGACTCAATCCGTCCCTTTCTCAGGCAACCCTGCGCCCACGATATCAATGCCGCTATGTCCGCACGTTCCTCCAATTCTGGTAGACGTAGCTCACGCTGCGCTGCCAGTGTGATTCTCCGCTGCGGCAATGCCGTCAGTTGATCTCGCAGTTGTTCCGCTGGTGCTCTAAAAAGGTAGTCCGCTTCATAGTCTCCAACCTGCTCGCGCAGGCTGATGCCTACTCCATGCTCCGCTGCCAATTCCCGTAGTGCAGTCTCAGCCCCTTCTTCCAGTTCTCCCCAAAGTAGTAGCTCCACAGCATGCGCCCATGCTCCACAACTCAATGCGCGAAAGAGGGCGCGTCGACTCTGTTCCTCGTCTCCCGCCTCTGCTACACAGACTGCTGTCAGGCCTAGCTGTTCCCATCTCTGTTCTTGGTTTTGGTCAGTTAGTAGGGTGTAGCTGCCGTCTTTTTCCCAATGCCCACGTGGCCATTGTACGGCAACAAAGTCTGGTGTCATCCATGATTCCACTTCGTCTACTGGGTAGACAAAGACGCCCGCACCAGCTGTGTCATAGCTGCGCACGCCTAGGGCTAGTGCTTGATAGTGGGGGCTGTCTTCTGGTAACCCTTCGCCTGATTCAAAGAGGCGATGCAGGGAGTTGTTGGCTTCTTCGTCTGTGCGTAGGTAGTAGCCTTGCCCATTTTCCACTCGGGCGAGGCAGGAGTCCTCATCAAGGACGAGGAAGGAGAATTGTGAGCGCAGGGAGTGGTCGGAGTAGTCTTCTCCCAGTTGGGCACGCACGCGGGCAATGAGTTCTTTTCCCTTGATGGCATCCTGTGCATGGATGGGGAGTATCTCGGGGAGTATCTCTAGTAGCTTTTCTCGTAGTCGCATGTGATGAGGCTGTTCTTAAAAGACGCTTTTGACGGCCTGCCAGCATTCTGCAAAGCTGGGGGCAAAGTCCGCGGGGCTATGCTCTATCCAGCGGTCAATGAGGTCCATGTTAAAGGGCATGACGGCGCTGACTTCCGCAGCGGGGTAGCTGACTTTGCCTGTGTAGGCGGCTAGGAAGACGTAGATGAATTCCTGCCCATTGTCTTCATTGGGGGGGAGGGTGGTGACGGGGATGAGTTTGATATTATCGCTGATGCCTAGTTCTTCTTTTAGCTCTCGCTGGGCGGCTTCTTCTGGGCTTTCGCCTGCGTCTAGGTGTCCTGCGCAGGAGCTGCCCCATAGGCTGGGGTTGAAGTCTTTCCACGCGGAGCGTTTTTGCAGGTAGCAGTCGCGGTTTTTGTTGAAGACGATGACGTGGACAGCGCGGTGCTTGAGCCCCTGTTCATGTATGTGCTGGCGCGTGCCCTGTCCTATGACTTCGTCTTTGTCGTCTACGATGTCAAAGAGTTCATCTGGCTTTTGTGCTATGTGGGCAAGGGGGTTGGTGTCGTAGGCTGCGGTGAGTTCTGCCCACTGTCGCAGGGAGAGTTCTTCTGGGCGGGCGGTGACTGGGATGCCTACTTGGGCCGCAATTTCTTTCCAATCTCTGTGGTCGGGCATTTGCTTGTGCATCTGCTTGCGGCGTTGGGAAAAGCAGCGACGCATGAGTTGGTCCATCAGCGCGTGGCTGTAGGGCGGGAGTTCTGTTTCCTCTCTCGGGGTGAGCAGCATGACGGTGGAGTCAATGCGTGGGCGGGGAGAGAATGCCTCGGGCGGGATGGTCTTGAGGGCCTTGGGTACCCAGTCCATCTGCATGCGCAGGGAAAGTATGCCGTAGGCGTCATCCCCTGCATTTGCTAGGATGCGGTCGATGAATTCCTTTTGCAGCATGACTACGGCGCGTGTGCAGGCACAGGGCGAGTTGAGGAAGTTGCTGAGTATGGCTCCACCTGCGGAGTAGGGCAGATTGCCAATGAACTTCACGGGTCGCTCTGCAAAGAGGGGGCGCGGGTCCCAGTTAGCACCGTCGGCTTGGTGTACTTCTACGTGGGGGCATTGTTCCCAACGCTGGCGTTGGTAGTCAGCGAGACGAGCATCATACTCTACTAGTATGAGCTTGCGACACAGGGGGGCAATGTGCTCTGTCAAAGCACCTGCACCTGGGCCTACCTCCACGACGCAGTCATGGGGCTGGATATCGAGTTGTTCAACAATCCAACGCGCCACATTCTCATCAACGAGAAAGTTTTGCCCCATGGATTTGGAGGGCGTAACAGAAAAATCTTGCAGAATATCGCGTGTGTCGGAGGCTTTCATGGAATGTCCATGATACTCTATTTATTCAGTTGAGTCAATTCTCTCTATAAATGATTTCTCAAAGGCAGAGCCGAGGATGTGTTTCTTATCTGGTAAAAAGGAAAAGTTCGCCGCGCGTCCACGCATCTTGAGCTTCTGCAGCTTCTTGGTCTCAAAATGGTAGCAGAAGCAATTATCATTATAATCACTAAAGGCGACATAGTCCCCAAAGGGCGATAAGACGCTATTGGTAGAAAGTCCACCGTAGTTATTGAGTTGGTGGCTCTTGCCTGTTTCTAGCGAGTGGTGAAAAAGTCCAGCATGTGTGCTGATGAGGACATGTTTTGCATCGCGAGAAAAGACAGCATCCATCACTTCCTGAGGCCATTGCTTCTCCTGCATCTTGCCTGTAGCAATCTCATAGCTGTAGCTGCTCTTGCCGCTGATGAAGTGGAGCTTTTTAGAATCCTGTGAAAAGGCGTAAATCAGTGAGCCCTTGTTGCTGATTTGCTTATTCTCGTCTCTTTCCACGTTGTGGAGGTGGATGAATTCCTCCATACCGCGCGTCTGTCCGATGAGGGAGTAGACCAGATACTTGCCATCGGAGCTGAGGCGGGGCTGGGTGGCGTAGAGTTGATCCGAAGTGGGGAAGTCCTTGTTGCTTAGGTCTGCTACATTGTAGATACGCAGGCGGTCTTTCATGGTGAGGGCAAAGCGGTTCTTATCTATCCAGCAGATTTTGTTGCCGTGCTCGCCTATGGCTAGCCTGATGTTATGGAGTACTTTTTTGCTAGCCAGTTGGTAGATCATGAACTGCGCTGTGTTTTCTAGCATGAAGATGACATGCTCCCCATCAGGGGAAAAGCTGGCACGCGCCTCGGAGGGGGAGGGGATGTACTGATGTTCTCCTGTGCGTAGGTCGAGCAGGGTGATATTTCTTGCGCTGAGATCCTTTCCTGATTGGTGACCTTGGTAGCAGGAGAGAACGGCATACCTGCTAGTGGGGTCAAAGAATATGCCAGACCTGCCTACATATTCCAAATCATAGCTTTTTCCCGTTTTCCAATCCAAGACGGATACAGTCTTGGGTGGGTAGGCGCGTTTGATACCTATTTGATAGCGTCCATCGGGGCTGACAAAGCAGAAGTCTATGGCCTCCTTTCCCGATAGAGCAAAGGGGAAGGACTGCTGCTTGGCGACAACAGGGGGGAGAGAGGTGGTCAAAAAGGAGACCGCGAGGGCAAAGCGAAAAATCCTATTCATGCATTATTTATAGCATGAATAGGATATGATGTAAAGTAATCTCTGCTTTCGTCGCTTAGAAAGATATGCTGTAGCCGACGGAGGCGTTGGCGTCTGTTAATTCTTCTCGTAGCTCAATGGCTGCATCGATGAAGATGACACCTCCTTTTTCTCCCAAGGGAAGCTGGAAACCTGTACCCATCTCGATGCCAAAGTTACCTGCTTCTGTGCCCTTGATTATTGCACTATTCCCACCTGCTTGGAACTGTACTTCTGAGGTGCTGCCCTTGTCGCCTAGGTAGGTTTTGAAGAGAATGCGACTGTGTAGGCTTGGGCTGTATTCACCACCCCCATAGAGAATGTGGTTTTCTATGCCTATAGCGAGAGTGCCCCAATCGCTAACCTGAGAGCCTACTTCCAGTCCCGCGCCGCTGCCTGTTTCGCTATAAGCATCGACGTTGGCGTGCTGTATGGTAAAGGACGCGAGCAGTGTCCAGTTGACATCCAGATGGTAACCTAATTCATAAAATTGAGTGGCGGAATAGGTGTTGCTGAGGGCATTTGTTTCGTAGCTGCCGCCTTCGTGGTAAATGTGGCGGGTGATGTCGGCTTCACCCCAGCCTGCGCTGATTGCAAAGCGGTGCCTCCATGCTCCACTTTCTACCTGCCCATAGATGCTCATGTAATTGGTGTCCAGAGAACCATCTGCCCTGTCCATGGCGTCAGTGCTCAGGTCACCATAGAGGGAGGTAAAGGAAACACCAAGTTGGAAGCTATCTCCAAAGGGGAAGTCAAAGCCCACGCTGCCACCCCAGTTTCTGAGGGTATGACCCATCTGGCTTCCCGCGTTGAGCATGGTGCTGGTGCTTCCTTCTGCTGCTATCCATGCACTTGTACCAGAACCGCAGCGAAGAGTCGCTGTACGTTGGCGGTTGCTTTTCATTTGTCGATCTACATCGCTCATCATGGCAGAGCCAATAGCTGTGACGCTAGAGCCCGCCATGGCGGAGGCTAGGGCGTCGGCATCTACTGTTCTATTCGTAATAATTAGATTATTTAGTGATGCGAGTGCTTTTTCTAAATCTATAGGTTTTGCAATGCTAGTATCGTTATTGATGCTTTCTGCTAGCTTAAGACCAACACGCCCGTTTGCGGAGCTTTTGCTGCGCGCTAGCGAGAGTTGTTCCAGAGTTGGTAGTTCAAACGCGTTAAGTGTTGTATTGGGTAGCTGATGCGCGATGCAGAGAAGCAATGCGACAAGTTTTGCTTTAATTTTCATTGATGTTCTGAGTATATGAGAGTGAAATAGATACAGAAATGGTCTATCACGCACAAGCATGTGATAGACACATGCTTTCTGTGGAAGAATGTTATCAAAGCAATACTGGAGTTTCAATAAAAATATATTGAAACTTCAGTAAGTTTTTGAAAATCTGTTGGTTAGTTCTTGTTAATTTTCTTCAAACTCTCCGTAGATGACAAGGCAGCCGTTTTCGTCCTGCCCGCAGCCAATGTAATCGGTGTAGATATCTTTTTCATTACCGAGACCCATAGAGGCAGCTGTGATTTGGGCGTTTTTGAACAGGATGTCGGGGAAGACAACTCCCACCATTTTCTTGTCCTGCTTTGCCTGTGCCAAGACCTTGAGCAATTCTTCATTTTCTCCCCAGGTGACTAGCAGGGATAATGTGCCTTTGATCTGGGTGTTCTCAGCATTCCAATCAAAAGTTTCCAAGGAGAGGACAGGCATCACCTTCTTGCTGCCGTCAGCCAAGGTGACTTCCTTTTCCTCAATGTCCTCAATCATGAGATCCATTCCCACGCTGTCAATGGTGAGTTTTGCACCCTCTACCATGTTGAACTTTGTTGCAGGATGGAAGAAGGAACTGTCTTTGATGACGAGCTCACTGTTCGTCCAAGGCATGTCTATATCACTGGAAACCAACTGGCAGTTTTGGAGCAGGCTTGCCCCCTCGTCCAGTCGCAGTCTTGCATATTGAATATGGGCACCATTGACCTCCTTGGCGCTTAGCATTGCGCTACTATCCTCATGGGGAGAGCTGATAGTCAAGGCTGCTTTATCTTCATGAGTACCATGACCGTAAAAGGTGATATTGCCTGCGATGACTTCTGATTTTAATAAATGCATCTCAAAGGTTTCCAATCTGGCGTCAGCCCCAATTTCGATGAAAGCACCATCACGGAGCTCAATGCAATGAAGTGAATTTTCGCCAGCACCGAGGAAGAGCTCGGAATTCTGCCCCTTGAAGTCAGCAACAGAGAGATCTCCGCCATCAATGACGCGCAACTCATTGACGTCATCGAGAATCAGTTCTGTGGCAAAGACGGGTATGCCTATAGTCAGTGTGCCGAAGACCTTCAGAGTGCCACCGTTGATTTCCAGTGATGCCTCCTCCTTGCCTGCGGCAAAATGCCAGTGTGCGTACTCATCCATGTAGAGTCCCTTGAGGGTGATGTCGTCGGAGACAAGGATTTTGTACGAGAAGGTGGGTCCATCAGATGGCTTGCCTAGGGTGACAGAGCTGCCATCCTTCCATTGCTTGGCCTCGCCATCAATGTTTTCCCAGACGATGTTCTCCCACTGGGGGGCGATGTCTGTGGTGTAGAGATCGGTCAGTGGATTTTCATCCGCGTAGGAAAAAAGACTGCCGCCGAGAGATGCGAGTATTGCAAGTGCTTTGATACTATTTTTCATATGATTAGGATTTTTGGTTGGGAGATTTTTTTAGACGTCGATGGGGGCATCCTCATCATTATCATCACCATGGGCGAGGATGAATTGCAGGTCGTTGAGGTCGAGGCTGGAGGCAAAGCCTTCATCGCCGAGGACGTTGGTCACGAGCTGGTTTTTCTGGTGCTGGAGAACGCGGATTTTTTCTTCTACCGAGTCACGTGTGAGCAGACGGTAGGCGATAACCTTGTTCTTTTGACCGATACGGTGGGTTCGGTCAATTGCCTGACTTTCCACTGCGGGGTTCCACCATGGATCATAGAGAATGACGTAGGAGGCAGAGGTGAGGTTGAGACCCGCACCACCCGCTTTGAGTGAAAGAAGGAAGACGCTGGGATCTTTGGTTGTTTGGAATCGCTCAATCTCGCTCTTACGATCCTTTGTCTGACCTGTGAGGTAGTTGTAGGGACGGTTTTCGGCTTCGAGGCGCGTTCTGATGATTTCCAACATGGAGACAAATTGGGAGAAGACCAGCACCTTGTGACCTGCATCGCGTAGTTGATCAAGCAGGTAGAAGAGGGCGGTGAGCTTCGCGCTTTCCTCCTTGGCGTAGCGGGCATCCACCAGTCCAGGGTGACAGCAGATCTGACGCAGGCGCATGAGGCCTTGGAGAATGGCGAAGGAATTCTTCTTCACCGATTCATCGGAATCAACACCGAGTAGTGCCTTCTGGATGCGGCGCAGCTCTGCCTTGTAGAGTTGTTGCTGCACGCTTTCCATCTTGGCGTATACTTCTTCTTCTGTACGTGGGGGGAGGTCCTTTGCCACTTGTTGTTTGGTACGGCGTAGGAGGAAGGGCTTGAGACGCGCGGCAAGGCGGTTCTGGCTGTTAAGGTCCTTGCGCTTGTCGAAGCGCTTCTTGAAGTAGGCGCGGCTACCCAGAACACCGGGCATGGCAAAGGCCATCAGTGACCACATGTCCAAGAGGCGGTTCTCAATGGGTGTACCAGAGAGGACAAGGCGGTTGGAGGAGTTGATGTCACGAGCTGCCTTGGCTGCCTTGGAATCGGGGTTCTTGATTTGCTGACCTTCGTCGAGAATGACGGTGAGCCACTTGATGGTGTTGATTTGCTCATTACAGACACGCAGCTGCGCGTAGTTGATGACCACCATGTCGTAGTCCTTTTCGATAACCTTAACATCTGCCTGATCCTTGCTGCGGATGACAAGAACGCGGATATTGGGCGCGAACTTGTTAGTCTCACTAGCCCAGACGTCCAAGACGGATTTGGGGCAGACAATGAGGACAGGAGGCGTGTTGGCAGCTTTTTTCTTGCCCTTGGCGGGCTTTTTGCGCTCAAATTCTTCTCTCAGCCAGAGCACATAGGTGATGGACTGAATGGTTTTACCCAGACCCATGTCATCCGCTAGGATACCACCGAAGCCGTTCACTGATAGGTAGGCCAAGAAGTGGAAGCCCTCAATCTGGTAGGGGCGTAGGGTGGCTTGGAGGCTGGTGGGCACGTCAGGCTTGACATCAATGCGGATTTCGGAGGTTCTGTCCTTGATGCGCTGCCATGCTTTGGGGTCAAAGACCTCTGCGGCGCGGGGATCAGCCAGATGCAGGGCATGCATGCGGTGTGTTTCGCCAGAGAGGTCGAAGGGGTCAAGACCGAGGCGAGTGACTGCGTCACGTTGGTCGTCGTCCAGCTTGATTTCCAGTCGCATCCAGCGACCATCATCCATGCGTACGTAGCCACCACGTGCGGAGACGAGGGAGCGTATTTGCTCCTTGCTGAGGGTGACACCCTCTACGTCAATGACAATGCGCAGGTCGAACCAGTCGATTTCCTGATTGACCACCTCAAAGCGAATCGCCGCAGCGACGGGGTCTTCGAGGAGGGAGTGGAGGTTGGAGTCCATCTCCACATCAATGGTGTCATCAAGGGTCTTTGCCCAATCTGCAAATTTTTCGGGGAACTGCTTTGTGATGCGACTCTTGAAAGACCCTACTGCATTATCGTAGGTGAAGTTCATCTCCTCAATAAGAGAGGGAATGGGGTAGAGGCGGTCGCGGATGAAGCGCAGCAAGCACTGATCCTTGACGGGCTTTTGGGAGACAAGTTGCCAGTCATCCTTTGCAAGACGCTCACTGCGGCGACCGAGGGCATCATTGGCCAAGACCTCCAGCAAGACATGCTCTGTGTCTGCACTGGTGAGACCGCGTACGATTTTCATCTTGAAGCTGGGTAGCATCTCGATGTCCTCCACGCGCTCTTCTATACTGTTGGGCAGGGTTGCACCAATCTTGCGCAGGAACTCCACACCCTCCAAGCTGTCGATGACGGATTTGGGGATGGAGTAGCGGGGCTCTACTTCTGTGCTTTCCAACCAGCGAGGAGGACCAGGGAAGACAGTTTCGTCAGACTGGTAAAGCTCTACCAGACCGGGTAGCTGGCGGACGGAGTGGGAAACATGTATGCCTGCCGAGGTGACAAGCTGTAGACCATAGCAATCAGGCACGATGGGGTCGTCTATGCAAATCCACTTGAGGGGCTCTTTGACAACCTTGAAGTAGCATTCATCCAGATTCACCAAGTAGCCCTTGAGAGAGCTTTGGTGGAAAAGGCGGTTCATGATGCAGCAGGCTGATTCTAAATCGAGGTCGAGAATAATCTGGCTATCCTTTTGCACGTACTCATAAAGGACATTGAGCAGGATGTCGGATTGGGGATCTAGCTTTAAGGCGCCCTTCCAATACTCCTCCATGATTTCTTCTAGCTCATCACGCTCTCGCAATGGTACCCAATCCTCCTTGACATCGTAGCGGTATTCAAA
Source organism: uncultured Akkermansia sp. (assembly GCA_964371795.1). GTDB lineage: Bacteria > Verrucomicrobiota > Verrucomicrobiia > Verrucomicrobiales > Akkermansiaceae > Akkermansia. The sequence continues at coordinate 9,284 of CAYJON010000002.1, forward strand.
ATGCGCTTCGTTGATGGTGGATACCAGTCGCATGTGCAGCGGGCGACGTGGGGGCTGAGGGGGGCGTTCATTGACGCTTTGGATGCGCTCATACCATGTGCCGATTTCCTTTTCCTTTTCCCATTCACGGGTCTTGCGCTGCACCTTTTCGAGGTTGGTGATGCAGTTCATGAACTCGGGGTAGGAGATACGCTTTTTAGTAAAGGCGTAGGCAATGTAGTTCCAGAACTCAAGAATGTTTTTAGGCGTTGTTGGCCAGAGCTCTAGTGAGGCATAACCTGTGATTTCCCAGCGAGGATTGAGGCGGACAAGGTCGTGATCATGCAGGGTCTGGGAGATGGCAAAGCGGCGGTAGCGCTTTTCCAGCTTGAGAACGAAGTCCGCTTCGCGGTCATCCAGTTCTCTGCCTAACTTTTCTTCGATCACGTCGACGAGGGGGGTGTCGTCTAGCTCATTGGGGCTTTCGGGCATGTTGACACCGCGGTACATGCGCTCTATCATGGTGGCGACGAGGCAAATGCCTACAATATCTTCATCATTAGCAGCGCATGAGCCGTACCAGCGGTTGCCTTGCAGGCGGAGACTGGTGCGATAGACTTCGCCCTTGTATTCCACCCTGCCTTGAATAAAGAGGTGGTTGCCGAAAATTTGTGTTACACCACCATCTTTTTGGACGCGTTCTCCTTCATCTCTAACGGATTCGGAATAAGCGTTTAAGAAGTTGAGTGTTGCGCGGTCGGGATTAAGGGATGGAGGTAACATTGTGGGATAAAAGGGAATAATGGTAAAGCCTTCAACTGCTTCCCTGCATCGCAGGGTAAGGTGATGTCTTAGTATGTATATATTAGCAAAACTCTTTGATTCATTCAAGAATTCTTTGACATTTTTTTAAGATTTTTTTTAATTTAGGATATTTCACTTCGTCGAAAATATAGCAAAGTATAACGAATTGTATTTGTGTAGCAAAGCAAAAACCTCCCACTACCTAAGTAGAGGGAGGTTGCAATATTGATTAAAGAAAGATTTATGGGGTTGCTACCCAGACGAGGGAGTCCGCGTCATACTGAGGCCACTCGATACCGCCTAGGACACAGTTGGCTTCTTCTAAAAGCTTGCGAGTCTCTTCAGGGGTGGGGGTAGAGAGGTCTGTGCGGAAGAGTTGCAGATTGCCTACACCCTTTGCGCCATCGGTTACGTCTTCGATCAGAAGGGCGAAACCAAATGCACCACCGGGAACTTCTGAGATGAGGATCTCAATGGGGTAGTCCTTGCCAGCTTCGACTGTGAAGACATCACCAGCGACCAGACCGCCCAGCTCATTGTTCCACTTGCCGACACCAGGTACTTGGAGGAACTCGTATTCCTTTTTGTCTGCAATCTTGTCATTTTGCACGTCAGAGCGGTATTCTCCAACGTTGCCGAGGTGGTTGACCTTTGAGCCGTGGGTGGGGTGATTGATCAGGGAAGGAATAGCCCAGCCTGCTTCCAATACTGTCTTGCGGTTAAAGCGAACAGCGAAGGTGTCATCCCCTGTACCGACAAAGCGGAATTTGCCAGACTTCGGGGCGCGTACTGTGCCACGGTAGACGGCAACCCATGCAGAGGGCTGCACTTTGTCCTTACACTCATAAGCATAGGGGGCGTATTCCGCCTTGCAGCTAGGCAGCATGAAGCTACCAGAGTAGAGTTTGGTTGGGGACTTGTAGTACTTGGAAAGTGTGCGCTGATTCCAGCCGTTCATGAAGTCGTGCAAGACCTGAACAATCATTCTGGAGTTCTGTGGGGTGATGCCTGTAGCTGCTCCATTTTGAGTCTGCTTGAGGTCGTAGAAGGTGCCTTCCAGTGTAGAACCACCTGCGTTACCAGAACCCATGCCGCCATTGCCTTCACCGAGACCATTACCAATGCCGTCACCACCGAGGCCATCACCTATACCAACGGACATACCCATTCCGAAGTCGGGTGTGGGCAGGTCATTGGGAGCCATCTGCACATTAGATGTGCTAGTGGACACAATAGATGGAGGGGCAATATTTGCAGAAGGGGGTGAGGATTTGGAGGAAAGTTCTTCTACTTTAGGCTTTTTGACGGGAGGCTTGTTGACTGGAGGGGGTTCATAGGCTTGGAAAGCTGGCTCTTCCATGCCTTTAATGTAGTCGTGAACGAGGTAGAGGGCTGTGCCACCTGCTATCACAAATCCAAGGGAAATTGCTATGGATGAAATTTTGTTGCGCAGCTTGGCGCGGCGCAGGTTATCTTCCGCCTCTTCGCTCATTTGAATGTGTAATGCCATAATAAATCTTCTAATGTGTGCAAAGTGACTATATCAAATATGAAGGCAGATAAAAAGACAGAAATGTCACAAAAGTGTAACAACTCTGTAACAAATAAGGCGACGGCTCTATAAGAATGAGTTGCACTGCGTGCGAAACTGTGCTACCATAGGGGTGGTATGAAGGATATCTTTGCTGATAATAAACGGTTTTACCCCCCACGTGTCATTGGTTCTGTCACCCAATGGGAGACATGGCGGCAACTCTGCTTGCCCACCAGCATGCCGCCTTGCCATGCCGTGGAATTGCGACTTGATGCGCTACCAGAGCAATTGCAACGGGATGATATACTCGCCCATCGTTGCGAAAAACCCACTCTGCTGACTTTTCGTCACGCGGATGAGGGCGGTTTTCGCCCCCTTGCGGAGGAACTGCGCCTAGCGCAGATGCAGTCCCTGCTGTCTATGTGTGATGCCATTGATTGGGAGATACGCCACCTGTCTACAGCTGATACTCTGTTGCGCAAAGCAAGGAATGCAGGAGTCCTGCTGGTTGCCTCTCATCATGATTTTGAGAAAACTCCCCAGTTGGAGGAGTTGTTGCAACTCGCGCATTATGCCAGAGAAAAGGGCGCAAACATTGTGAAGTTTGCCTTCCGTCTCAACAATGCCGAGGATATGCTAGTAGGTGTGCGCCTGCTGGAGCAGTGCCAAGGTCATGTTGCCGTCATGGGCATGGGACCACTAGGACCCACCAGCCGCCTGCTTTACGCGCAGTACGGCTCTGCCCTGCATTATGGCTACTTGGGAGAGACACCCTCTGCCCCCGGTCAGTGGTCAGCCCATCTCTGTACAGAGGCTTTGGATAATCTCTCTCCCGTCCTATAATCTAATTACGATACGCAGTTTGTAGAGTATCAGGCAGGGGATGAGGATGCAGAACACAAAGCTGGAGGAATAGAGCAGCGAGGCGTACTTGTCGCTTTCGCCTATTGCTTCAACGCATACTTCCCAGTAGTACCACTGGTTGAGGTTCCATTCTTTGCCATCTGGGGCTACCCATTTGAAAATCTGTATGGCAGATTTGGCCAGCAGGTCGGCGAGAATGTAGGCTGTAAGGGGATTCATCCCCATGGCCTTGAGGGGCATAAAGTACTTGTCCTTGCCGCGTATGTCCGCAAGGTAGATGAGGAAGGCAAGGCATATCATCGCCCAGCCACCTGTCTCCAGCACATAGCTGCCTGTCCAGAGAGCCTTCACCACGGGCAGGTAGGAGGATAGCATGTAGGCGGCAATGAGACTGATAATCCCCATGCTGTAGAGTCTTGCGACACTCATGATTTGGCTATCAGATTTGAGTATAATGCGTCCCGCGAGAAAGCCCAGCATGACGCTGGCTGCACTGGAGAGTGTGCCAACAATGCCTTCGGGGTCAAAGGGGATGCCGTAGCCTGTGTACACATGCTTGATACCGACAAGCATTTCATCTATCTTCCCTGCTCCCTGACCTGCCAAGGTAAAGACTCCCTTTGTGTCATGGTAAGGAGACGCGCTAGCATCCCCCAGATGCACAAGAAGATACCAATGCAGGGCAATGAGCGCGACGATGCCCGCAAAGATGAGCGATGACTTGCGCAGCAACAGGATGAGCAGAGAGCCCAAGACATAGCAGAGGGCAAGACGCTGAAAGACCCCAAAAATGCGCAGCTTTTCATGGAAGGTGCAGAAGTTTTCCCAAAAACTTAGCTCGGGATTGGGCTGTAGAGGGTAGAAGGGGAAGGCATTGAGCACAATGCCAACTAGGAAGATGAGAGCACCGCGGAAGATGATTTTTCTCAGCGATGAAAAGGAAAATTGACTGTCGCGTTTGGCAAAGGAAAAGGCCATAGCCGCCCCCATGATGAAGACAAAGAAGGGGAAAACCATGTCGGCTGCCGTCGTGCCTGACCATGGTTCATGGCGCAGCATGGGGAAGGCGACATTCCATGTACCGGGGTTATTCACTAATATCATGCCTGTGATACTAAGACCACGTAGGATGTCGAGTGCTGAGTAGCGCGGGGATGTTGTCATGGCGTGGGTGTTAATTTTTCTTTATTAACGCGTTCAAAGTCAATGTTTATTTTGTTGGGTTGAGAGTTCTCGTAGAGTACACCTAGTTCCTTGTCATTCAACTCTAGGAGGTTGGAGTAGGCGTGGAAGCCATTGCGCAGCTTGTACACTGACGGCCATGTTTTGCCCGCGTCGCTGCTGGTGAATATGCTCAGGTTCTGGCGTTTTTTCTCCACACCGGGGCAGGAGAAGTAAAGGCGGTTTTCTACCTTGCTGTCGCTGATAAGAGAGCCTTGGCAGACCACGGGTACAATGTCATTTGAGGGTTGTTCATCTGTCCATGTTTTACCCCCATCTTGGGAGTAACGGAAGAGACGCTTTGCCATGCCCGACTGGCTGCGGAAGGCCTGTACTAGTAGGTTGGGCGCAGCCTCGGCAATGGAGCTTTCGTTGGCGGACAGATTGCCATCAGTTGCCGCGCCCCTCTGCCATGTCTTGCCCTCGTCATCGGAGTAAAAGCAAGAGCCCTCGTACTTCACCTTGCCATCTGCTTTGAGGCTGTGATTGGTGGGTATGATGATGCGTCCCTTGTAATCGCCTTTTTCTATAACAATGGCGTTGCAAGGACCAGTGGCAAACCAGCCCCAGTCCTTGTCTCGCGCCTGAGAGGTGATATTGGTCGCAGTGCTCCATGTCTTGCCATCATCATCAGAGTGCTGGACATAGACTTCTCTGGATACGCCCTTGTGCATGTTGTCATGCTCACTGCCAGAGCTGCCGCAGGAAATGAGGAGAATACGCCCCGAAGGCAAAACGACTGGCGCGGGATTACCGCAGGTATTTTTCCCATCATCGCGGACAAGGATGATGTCTTGCCAAGTCTTTCCCTTGTCTACAGAACGCTTGAGCACGAGGTCGATGTCACCATGGTCAGCTGCACTGTTGACTCTCCCCTCTGCAAAGGCTAGCAGTGTGCCTTCCTTGCTCTTGACTAGGGCGGGTATGCGGTAACTGGCATAGGCGTCCTCACCAGAGATGAATACAGAAGTGGGCTCTTGGGCATGGGTGATGCCCAAGAGGGATAAACACAGGATGCTGAGCGCGTGCTTCATTTCGAGAATTTTAATTGAGATATGATTTGTAGAAGTTTTCGCAAGCGGCCTTTAAGCCTGCATTTTTGGTAAAGTTTTCCGTGTTGAGCTTCTCCGTGATGCTTTTTATTTTTTCATCTTGCGCGGATATGCGCTTGCCGATTTCGGGGCCTTTCATTTCTGTGAAGAGGCTTTGTCTTTCCATATCACTCAGTGCTTTGATGCTTTCGGCTGCCTTCGATTTGAGTTGTTCGAATAGTACAATCTGATTTTCTACAAGGCTCTGGGTCTCTACGGCTGTTATCTTTCCTGCGAGATAGTCATCAATGGTCTGGGTGTAAGTATCAATGCATGCGAATATGTCCAAGAGGCGAGCCATTGCTGCATCTACCTTGCTGACTTCTGCTGATTCTTGGGCTTGAACAAGGGCAGGTGTCGCACAGAGTGCGCAGAGGGTGTAGATTTGAAGTGATTTCATATGCTATACACTCTAGCATAATCATCACGGTATGACAATACAAAACGGCATTGTTTCCGAAGAAACAATGCCGTGAAAAAAATATCCTCGCTTTGCGTCGAGACGTGAAGTCAAGGCGCGTTGCTTAGGATTTGTAACGCAAACGCTTTTTGTGGCGGTTTCTGCGCATGCGCTTGCTGCGCTTGTGCTTGTTGATTTTAGCCTTACGTCTCTTTTTAAGCGAACCCATAATATGCTAGTTTAGTTATTGTGTTGTTATTTTCTCTATTGGGAGAGGGGGAGTGCTCTTCTTGCTGCTATCCCTTAGTGGATGAGCTTGTTGAGCGGGTATTCGATGATGCCTTCTGCGCCCAGAGCCTTGAGCTGTGGGATGATTTCGCGGGCTACTGCTTCATCAATGACTGTTTCGATGGCTACCCAACCCTTTTCTGTGAGGGGGGAGACCGTAGGACGGCGCAGGGAGGGAAGCTTTTCGACGAGTGTCTCAATGTTTGCCTCGGGGAGGTTAAGCTTCAGACCGACCTTGTCGCGTGCTTCCAAAGCGCCCTTGAGCATCATGACGATGTTGGCAAGCTTTTCGCGCTTCCACTCATCATCATTTGCTTCCTTGTTCGCGATGAACTGAGGATAGGAAGTCATGAGGGTGTCCACGATGCGCAGCTTGTTAGCGCGGATGGAAGAGCCTGTCTCTGTGATGTCAACGATGGCATCGACCAAATCAGGCACTTTTACCTCCGTTGCACCCCAAGAGAATTCTACTTGGGCATTGACGCCATGTTCTTTGAGCCAACGTTCTGTGATGCCTACACCTTCTGTTGCGATGCGCTTGCCCTCCATGTCAGCCACTGTTTGAATGGGGCTGTTTTCGGGGACGATGAGCACCCAGCGCGTGGGCATGCTGGTGGCCTTGGAGTACTGCAAGTCGGTGAGGACATCAACGTCAGCGCAGTTTTCATAGATCCAGTCGCGACCAGTGATGCCAGCATCAATGAAGCCTTGATGGACATAACGACCAATCTCTTGTGCTCTGATGAGGTAGAGTTCAAGTGAGGAATCGTCGCAGGTAGGCTTGTAGCTGCGGCTGGAGACCACAACATTGAAACCTGCCTTGCGGAATAGGTCCACGGTAGCATCTTGGAGGCTACCCTTTGGGATTGCGAGTTTGAGCTTTTTTGACATGCGGGTGGATATATAACTATAAAGCTATGGTTTTGTCAAGCCGAAAGATGGAGAAAGAGGCGAAAAAATCACTTCTCCCCCTCATCAGCTTTCTTGCGACTCTTCTTGGGGGCGGGTTTAGCGGTAGCTTTTGCAGCCGCTTTGCGGGCGGGTGCTTTGCGGGCTTTTTTCACCTTGAATACAATATCTTCCTTGCCTTTTGCGATGTCTGCGGTGAAGGTTTCCCCAGCCTTGAGTTCTCCACGAAGGATGGCCTCTGCGATGGGGTCTTCTAGCATACGCTCTATAGCGCGTCGCATGGGGCGTGCGCCGTAGTCGGGGTTGTAGCCTTTTTCTGCCAGCTTTGCAATGAGGGCTTCGGAGAGGGTGAGGGTGATTTCCTTTTGTTGCAGGCGGTCGATGAGCTTTGCTGCCTCCAAGCGGACGATCTGCGAGAGGTCGATGCGCTCCAACATGCGGAAGACGATGAGCTCGTCAAAGCGGTTGATGAACTCTGGGCGGAAGTGCTTTTTGGCCGCTTCGGTGATTTTTTCCTTCATCATGTCGTAGTCTGCCTCCTGCTTTGCCGCTGCGCCAAAGCCCATGCTGCCCTGCACCTTTGCGAGACTTGCGCCCACGTTGGAGGTGAGGATGATGATGGTATTGCGGAAGTTGACCTTGCGACCGAGGGAGTCTGTGACAATGCCTTCTTCTAAGACTTGGAGCAGGATATTCATCACATCGGGGTGGGCTTTTTCCACCTCGTCAAAGAGGATAACAGCATAGGGGCGGCGGCGTATCTGCTCTGTGAGTTGGCCTCCGTCCTCATGACCCACATAACCTGGGGGAGAACCGATGAGACGGCTGGTGGCGTGCTTTTCCATGTACTCACTCATGTCTACTTGAATGAGGGCTTCGGCTGTGCCAAACATGATTTCTGCGAGATTGCGCGCGAGGTAGGTCTTGCCCACGCCAGTGGGTCCCATGAAGAGGAATGACCCAATGGGGCGGCGGGGGTCTTTGATGTCGGCGCGACTGCGACGTAGGGCGCGGGAGATGGCACTGCATGCCTCATCCTGTCCGATGACCTTGGATTTGAGGTCATTTTCCATGCGCAGTAGCTTTTCTGCCTCCTTTTCCTCCATGCGGGAGAGGGGGATGCCAGTGGAGCGGGAGAGGATTTTCATGATATCCTCCTCATCCACGTCATAGTAGACACCGTCTACGGATTCGCGCCATGCGGCAACATCCTTTTGAATGTCTTGCTTGAGGGTGTGCTCTTCGTCACGTAGCTTCGCGGCTAACTCAAAGTTTTGGTCGCTGACGGCACTTAGCTTTTCCGCGAGAAGCTCTCGACGCTTTGCCTCCTGACCTTTGATTTCATCAGGGCGGGTGAGTCGTCCCACCTGCTTGTGAGAGCCAGCCTCGTCAATGACATCAATGGCCTTGTCTGGCAAAAAGCGACCAGTGATGTAGCGTTTGGAAAGATTCGCAGCGGCCTCAATAGCCTTTGTCGTATAGTGTACCTTGTGGTGCTCTTCGTAACGCTTAGCAAGACCATGCAGGATAAGAATAGTGTCCTCTACAGAGGGTTCTCCCACCTGCACCTGCTGGAAGCGGCGTTCAAAAGCACCGTCCTTTTCTATGTGCTTGCGGTACTCATTGAGGGTGGTTGCACCTATGGCTTGGAGTTCTCCGCGAGAGAGAGCGGGCTTGATGATATTAGAAGCATCCATCGTGCCCTCGGCAGAGCCTGCGCCAATGAGGGTGTGTAGCTCATCAATGAAGAGAATGATATTCTTTTCCTGCATCAGCTCATCCATGACGGTCTTGAGACGCTCTTCAAACTGTCCTCTGTACTTTGTCCCTGCAACCATGAGGGCGAGGTCTAGGGAGACAATGCGCTTGTCTATCAAAAATTCTGGCACATCGCCATTGATGATTTGCTGGGCGAGTCCTTCAATGATAGCAGACTTGCCCACACCAGGTTCTCCGATGAGGACGGGGTTGTTCTTGATGCGGCGGCAGAGGATTTCTATCACGCGGGCGATTTCTTCCGTTCTGCCAATGACAGGGTCTAGTTCTCCTCTGGCAGCGCGGGCTGTCAGGTCGCGTCCAAAGGCGCGGAGGGCAGGGGTTTTGTCGCCACCCGGTTCTCCCTTACGTGCCATGTTGCGCATGTTGTTGATTTCGCTTTCTTCCTCCATCGGGTTTTGTTGAGGGGGGAAGGTGAAGTCGCTATCATCATCGCTGCTGTCGCTGTCGTCAGAGTCCTTGTTCTTGTTCTCTTCTAGGCTGCGTCTGACATTGCTTTCGTTGATGACGCGCTTGCGGGCATCATCGTAATTGAGCCCTGCTGTGGTGAGGGCATGCCAAGCCAAGCCATCGTTGTCGCGCAGGATGGCGAGAAGGATGTGCTCTGTGCCCACGTAGTTGTGGTTGAGAGCCTTTGCTTCACTGCCAGCCATGCTTAATAGCTTTTTGGCGCGGGGTGTGTAGGGGAGGTTGCCTTCGGGCGCGGGGCGTGTGCCTTCTACCATAGACTGCTCCACCATCTCGGTGAGGCGTTCTATGTTGATGAGGTTGTACTCCATGACGGAGATGGCAACCCCTTGACCGAGACGCAAGAGTCCTAACAAGAGGTGCTCTGCTCCGATGTAGGTATGGTTGTAGCGTTCCGCCTCTCTGCGTGAGAGGTTGAGGACCTGATGGGCGCGGGGTGTAAATTGGTTCATCATGATGGGGAAAGTTCTTTGCTGGTTAGTGCTAATTTTTTGAGCATGAGGTGGGCAAGTTGGGCGCGTGCCACGTGGAGGAAGTGATTGCTGTTTTCTAGCTGCTCTACCTCAATCTCGAGTTGTTCAATGCAGAAAGTGCGCAATTGCGCAGGCGCAAGAGAGAGATTCGCATCGTCAATCTCGTTGATGATGTCATCTGTCTCTATGTCGTTGAGTTCACTGGTGAGCAAGCCTAGTGATACCCCCATCTTGATAAGGGAAAGGCAGTCTGTGAGCTCTTTGAAAGTCAGGGATTGTGCGTATTTGATAGTGCCATATGCACGTCCCACGAGGTCTCGGGTGAGCAGGCTGTCTTCCTCCAGCATATGATTTCGTAGGGCGTGTTCCTGTTGAATCAGCTTGAAGGATGCTGCCGTGAGGCGCTGGATATTATCCGCGCTTTGAGAGATGGGCGAGGGCTTGCTAAAAATAAAGAAAAGATTACCCTTATCTTCCTCTTCCTCATCGGCATAGAAGGCTTGAATACCTAGACCCAGCGCATCCAGCGCGTGGCGTATCTTGGGTAGGGCGCCGATACTGGTCAGCATGGGTAGGTGATGCAGCATGTAGAATTGCACTCCCTCCCCGCATTCACTAGGGATGCTGGTGAGGTAACCTTGTGTGTTGTTGTAGGCAAAGCGTTCTGCGCTTTCTTCCAAAAGTGCTTCAACCTTGTCGGCAAATTTTTGCATCTTTTTGAGCATGCCATCCATATCCCCGTTGGGGGAGAAGGCGTGGAGTACCATGTGCTCCTCCTCATTGAGCATGACTATCATGTCCTGCTTTTTGGGGATGAATAACTCGCAACCTGCCTGCCTATTGGCAAAGGAAGGGGACATCAGCTTTCTTTCCAGCAGAGCCATGCGTGGCATGCGGGCTATATCTGCTATATCGCTGTGGAAGGCGCGGGCGTAACCTGCTTGCTTTTTGATGGCAGGGCGTAGAATCTCTAGAACCTTGGCGCGTGATTCATCGCTGCTCCAACCGGGGAAGGGGTGTCCATCCAGAGAGCGCACCATGCGTCCCATGAGACCGAGGAAGATATCCTGAAAGCCTTCTCTGGCACGCATCCATGGGTTTTTAGTGATAAAAATACTGGATAGTTTCATTGTGATTCCTTGAGTTTGTTGATTTCGTCTCGTATGCTGGCAGCTAGCTCGTAGTGCTCTCGGGAGACAGCGAGCTCCAAATCCAGTTCCAGTTTAGCTATCTTGAGTGAGACAGGCGTATCTGGCGAATCGCTCAATGAGAAGGGTTCTGAATAGGAAAGGAGATCATCTAAGTCTTGATTGTCGTTGGCAATGCTCTGCACACTCATTTCTTGAGAAACTTGGAAGACACTGTAGCAGTGTGGGCAGCCCATGCGACCCGTTTCGCGAACCTGCTCTATGGTAAAGTTGCAAGATGGGCACTGCGTTAGCATATCCATCTTGGGGGTGACGGTGGCAAGCAAGTGGCTGGAATCCTCCTGAGAGGAGATGTCGGCAATTTCTTTGACGATATCTTCCACCTTTTTCTTGAGCTCTTCGGGGAAAAATTTTTCGGCAAAGGATAGGGACTGCGGGTCAAAAAAACCTTTGTTTTTGGCACAATTCTCACAGAGGCACAATTCAGTAATTTTCCCCTGAACAACCTGAGTTAAAAATAAGTGGGCTATTTTGCCGCATAGATGGCATTTCTTCACGTGCATTTTATAGCATCTTATGAGATGAAATTCAAGCTTGTATCTTGTCAGTCTTTTTATGGGCTTAATTGTTAGAATAAAAGATGCTCATTTATCATGTCGTGTTTTTTGCTTGATAGGGGCACTTTCTTTGATTAGAATAAGACCAATGAGTGAAAAACTAATTATCATTGGAGCAGGTCCTGCTGGTTATACAGCAGCTATCTATGCAGCACGTGCGGATTTAGCACCTCTTTTATTTACAGGTGACCAAATTGGTGGCCAGCTTACCACCACAACAGAGGTTGAAAATTTCCCTGGCTTTCCAGAGGGTATCATGGGACCAGAGCTCATGTTCAAAATGAGCGAGCAGGCGCAACGCTACGGCACGCGCTTTGCCTATGAAAATGTACTTTCCGTGACACAGGAGGCTTGCAGCGGGCTCTTTGTAGTGACTACCTCTGGTGGGGCATATAAGGCCGCTGCCGTCATCGTTGCCACAGGCGCCAAGGCTCGCTATCTGGGTCTGGAGGGCGAGAAGGATCTCATCGGCCGTGGCCTGACAGCCTGCGCTACCTGCGACGGAGCATTCTACCGTGACGTGCCCGTCTGCGTGATTGGTGGTGGTGACAGTGCCTGCGAAGAGGCTGACTTCCTCACACGCTTTGCCTCAAAGGTCTACCTCATCCACCGCCGTGATGAGCTGCGCGCCAGCAAGGCCATGCAACAGCGTGTTCTGGAGCACGAAAAGATTGAAGTGCTTTGGAACAGCACCATAGACTCCTACAAGACAGATGAAAAGGGTGAGGTGGACAGCATTGTCCTCAGTGACACCCAGACAGGCGAGAAGCGCGACTTGGACGTGAAGTGCGTCTTCATGGCCATTGGTCACGACCCCAACAGCAGCTTCCTCGGTGATATGGTGGAGCGTGACGACGCAGGCTTTATCATCCGCCAGCCTAACAGCACGGCGACAAAGACCCCCGGTCTCTTTGCTGCTGGCGACGTAGCTGATGCCGTGTACAAGCAGGCAATCTCTGCTGCGGGCATGGGCTGCTGGGCAGCTTTGGATGCAGAGCGCTATCTGCACTCCCTCTAAAATCAACTATTTCTACCCCCTTCCCAACAAAATTGAGCAGATATGAAAAGAACATCCTTACTGATCACATGCTCCATGCTCCTTTTTTCCTGCACCTCGCTGGAAGAAGAGATGGCGCAACAGTTTATGCAGGGTAACACCTTTTATCAATCAGGTGATTACTCTTCAGCTTTACCTCTGCTGCTCAAGGCTGCGGAAGGGGGAAATGCCGAGGCGCAGTACCTAGTCGGTCGTAGTTACGACTTTGGACTGGGGGCAAAGAAAAATCTAGCTCTCGCCATCTCTTGGTACAAAAAGGCAGCAGCCCAAGGCAATGCTGCCGCCCAAGATAATCTCGGCACCTGCTATATCACAGGCGAGGGTGTGGAAAAGAACTCCGCAGAGGCTGTTCGCCTCTACCACCTAGCCGCCAATCAGGGTAATATCTCCGCAATGACCAATATTGGGCTCTGCTACATAGACGGTGAGGGCGTGGTAAGGGATTATGGCACGGCAGTGAGCTACTTTGAACGTGCCGCCAAGGCGGGAGATGCCGAGGCGCAGTACAATCTGGGTCGCTGCTACTTCCATGGCATGGGGGTGGAGGTGAACCATGAGACAGCGCGCCAATGGATAGAGAGCGCGCAGGCACAGGGGCATAGAGATGCAAAGCTTTTTATGGTGGAGAACTTCCCCACACAGGGGGTGACTCCGCAGTAGAGAGGTGCTTATGCCTGACACATCTTCTTCGCCCGATAAGGGCTATCAGCCTCGCATAGAGCAGCCCCGATGGGCGGCTTTTTGGGGGCTCGCCATAACGCAGTCCATGAACGCCCTTAATGAGAAGGGGGTGCAATCCCTTCTCATCGCGCTGGGTATATGGCTGAGCTACCCCTTGCAGTATGAGCTCTCTGTGCTCATGGTGCTGCCCTTTGTCATTTTTGGCCCCTTGGCTGGCTGGATTGGCGACCGTTACTGCAAAACGAAGCTTTTGCAGGTTATGGTGCTCTTGCAAATTTTCGTGCTCATAGGGATGTTTTTTGGGCTCTATTACCACCAGATATGGGTGGCAGTGGGCTTTTTTGCTGTATTCTGTATACAGGCCGTGTTTTTCAGTCCCGCCAAAAAGGGATTGGTGAAGGATATGGCGTGTGCAGAGCAGATTGGCTTTGCCAGTGGCATCGTGGAGATTAGCTCCATGCTCGCCCTGCTTGTGGGGCAGATTGGCGGCTTTTATCTCGTGTTTTACTTGCTCTCCATCTGGGGAGAACAGGCTGGATGGGAGGCTGCGGCTTGGCCCTGTCTGATCTGCTTGGTCGGGGCGGTGGGGGTCTTTATCCTCAGCCTGCGCTTGCCACGCTTTGAACCAGAAAATCATGCGCCTTTCCGCTGGTCGCTGCTTTGGGAACAGTTTGCGCAGGTCAAGATGCTGTGGAAAAATAAATTACTGCGCCATAGCGAGGTGGGCATAGGCTACTTCTGGTTTATTGCAGGGGTGATGATGCTCATCGCTCTAGATATGGCCAGTGAAGCGCATGCTGGATCTTCGGATGATCAGAGCTTTATGTCCATGCTGGGTCAGCAGAGGGATTCTGCCCTGCTCATTGCTTGGATTAGTGGTGGTTCTATCCTAGGGGGTGCATTCGCCTCCGTGATTTGCTCTGGCAAGATACGTCTTTGGATAGCCTACGCGGGTGGTCTCGGGATGGTTGTTGGTTGCACCATGCTGGCACTCACGCAGTACGGAGATACGCTTTTTTATGCGGCATTGGTGATGACTGGCTTTAGTGCGGCTGCCTTCTTGGTACCCCTTAATGCCATCTTGCAAAACTGTGCTGACAATGACAAACGCGGTGATGTGATAGCCGCTGGCAACCTCGTTGACTGCTTTTTGGCTATGCTTGCCGTCGGCGTGCAAAAATTGATGCATGACGCCAACGTGAGTATACAGATGCAGTGTGCTACACTTGCCGTACTCAGCCTTTTGGTAACATTATACATCATCAAAAATGCGCGCACTAGCTAGTGTGCTCAATCTGCGCTTGTCAAGGGTGGGATTTTTTGTTAATCTAGGTGGCAGATGAGGAGAGTATTGACAGTTTTGGCATGTGGCACGTTGTTGATGTCCTCATGTAGTATTGAAGATATACTCTTTGATACGAGTGCTGATTTGCAAAAAAAGTTTCAAAGTCTCAAGGAGTGGGAACACCTGCCCCTGCGCAATATCTCGTGGAATCAAGCTGTTGCCATGATTGCAGAGCGCAATCACGACATGATACGTGCAGAAAGTACCATAGAATCAGCAAAGCGCGAGGTACGCTCCGTCTTCACTGACCTTATACCTGGTGTCTCCTATTATAGCAATTTCTCTAACACCATAGCGGGTTTGCTAGAAGCCTCCAATGCAGGGAACTCTAGCTACAATGTTCAAGTTTCCTTCTCTCTGCCATCCCTTACACAGGTGCCTTATCGCGTGTACTCGGCACAGGCTAGAGCCTTTTCTGCCGAAAAGGCGCGTGAGGGCAAGATGCGAGAGCTCTCCTCCCGCCTTTACAAGCAGATACGAAACAGGGAACTTGAGTTAAAGCTCAAGGAGATGGAGTCGCATAAGCACAACGTTCTTCCCAAGACAACAGAACAAGTGCAAAAGGAACAGGATGCCGAAGCCAAATTCTGGCAAGAAATGGCAGAACTTCTTGGCGATAATAGCGCACGTTGGATGGTCATACACGAAACCATGCCCCGCATCAATTGGGAAAGCTACCGCAAGAAACTCGATACCCTCGATGAGCTTGTCCTCTGCGAAATGGCCATGCGAGTGGAGCAAGCACGCCTGCAACAGTATGGTGTCGCCCTGCGCTACTTGCCCACCGTCAACACCAGTCTTTATAGTCCCTCGCTCTTTACCTCCACTGGTGGTACCTATGATGGTGCTTTCTTGGACAGTGAGGATACGACCCTCAATATGAGCATCAGTTACGCACTAGATACCGAGCTGAGTAACTGGAACAACTATAAGACCAATAAAGAAAACTTTGACCTGACTTGCAAGGAGATTGTCAGCGAGCTCATCACCCGCCGCGCCACACTGCGCACCCTCAAAAATAGCTTTACGGAGTACGAGGTGTGGAAGAGCTTTATGAAAAAGAAGATGAAGTACCTGCGATCTCACCCGCCTGATACGGCAAAAGAATTCATAGACCGCAGCACCCTCTTGATTGACATGCAGCGAGAACTCTTGCAGCAGGAAAAGAACTCCATCGAGACGGAGGCCTCCCTCCTTCTAGAATATGGTTTCCCCGGTGAAAAAAAGAATTTTACCGGCAGCAGACTAGAAGACTAAGCACATGAACCCCCATCCCATTATCCCCCTACCACCCATAGGTTATGGGACAGGAGATGCCCATGGATCAGAGTTGGGGCAGGCTCTCCTCCATGCGCTAGAGACAGGCTACAGACTCATTGACACTGCAGATGTCTACCGCAACGAGGAGATAGTTGGCCAAGCTATCGTGCGAAGCGGGATTCCCCGAGAAGATCTCATCATCACCAGCAAGCTGCATATCAACAAAAAGGGCTATGAGTCCACGCGAGTAGCCTTTCACGAAAGTTTGAAAAAATTACAGCTGGACTATCTGGATATCTACCTCATCCACTGGCCAGCCAATGCCATGCATAACCCTCATGATTGGCAGCAGATAAATGCTGACACATGGCGTGCGATGGAAGACTTGCAGCGAGAGGGGCTCATACGTGGCATAGGGCTCAGCAACTTTATGCCAGAGCATCTTGACGCACTCTGCGAGACCGCCACCCTATGTCCCCTCCTGAATCAAATAGAATTTCACCCCGGTCACATGCAGCATGAGACACGCGCAGCCTGTGCGCAAAAAGGCATCCGCGTCGAGGCATGGTCACCGCTGGGCATAGGAAAGCTCTTGCAGCATCCTCTGATATTGGATATGGCTGCCAAGTATGGCAAAACGGCAGCGCAAATCTGCCTCAGGTGGTGCATACAGCATGATTGCCTGCCCATACCAAAATCGGTGAGTCCTCATCGCCTCGTGGAGAACTATCGAGTCACGGACTTTTGCATAGCCGAAGAGGACATGCAGCGCATTGATGTCATGCCCGCCTGTGGATATACGGGATGGGATCCTTATTCAATGAAGCTATAACAATCACGCCTCCCAGACCTTGCGCTGCAAGGCATCGGCAGCAGCGGCATTTTGGGCAGCTTTTTTGCTGCCACCCTGTCCCTCTCCGACGATATCTGTGCCCCAGTAGACACGGGAAAGGAAGGGCGCGGTCCCATTGTCACCCAGTGCCTCTTCTTTGTAGCTGACTAGCAACTGTGTGTTCAGGGATTGCAGTAGCTCCAGCAGTTCCACCTTGGGGTTTTTTTTAATGCTTTGATTTTCGCCTAAACTTTGTAGGCTGTTTTTCAAGAGATGCAGCGCGACGCGGCGTGCGACCTTGTACTGGGAGTCCATGAGAACAGCACCGATGATGCTCTCAAAGGTGTTGGCAAGGATGGAGCGCAGGCCTGCACCTCCTACTTCGCGTAGGTGAGGGCTCATGCGTATTTGATCTCCCCAGCAGAGCTTTTCTGCTAGCGTGGCAAGATGTTCTCTGCTGACGACAGCGGCGCGCAGCTGGGTGAGTTCTCCCTCGCTAGCCTTGGGAAAGAGAGAAAAGAGTTCTCTGCTCACCACCAACTCCAGCAAGGCATCGCCCAAAAATTCCAATCGCTCGTAGGCGCGGTTTGTCTTTGCCTTATTATCAACACTGGGGTGAGTCAAGGCCTGATGCAGCCACTGCTCATCCGTGAAGCTGTAGCCCAACTGTTCTTCCAAGAGGGAGCGATTCATGATAGCTTATCTTCTTCCCTTGAAGCGTATGGTGTCGCGGCGTGATTGGGGGTCAACAATGTTTGCCCAAGCCTCTGCTAGCCCCGAGGATTCAAAGTATTTTTCTTTGGAGAGCGAAATCATGATGCGGTTGATGATGTTTTGCCTGTCGTAGAGCTCCGCTAGGACTTTGTCATTGTGCTCCTTGTACTGGGGGCGTATTTTTTCAAAAATATCGATAATTTCTTTGGCTGCCGCAATGGCGCTAGCCTCATCCTTTACGGCAACAAGAAGGACTCGCGCCTGCTCCAGCGCTTCAAACTCTTTCGTCATATCTGCCTTCGCGACGGGGGTGAGAAGCAAAAGCGCAGAAAAAAAGGTGAACAGTACTGTAAAAAAGTTATTCGTCATAGCCAATGTCCCAAGACTACCAGAGAGCCATCTATCTGTCAAGGTGAGTTTTTTTCTTGCAAAAGAAAATGAGACTGTTAGACTGAAAAGATATTGTAAATATCCCATGAAATATCCCCTCTTTTCATCCCTTGTTCTTGCCTGCATGCTTTGTGTCCCTGTGCAGGCAGAGTCTTCACCCATCACCTTGGAAAGTCTGCTGGAAGAAATGTCGCAAGAGGCGACGCTGGCAGAATGGCCTAGCGAACAGCCCTATCAACTCTTGCAGGCATCAAGCTACTCTCGAGAATCTGTCGATGCCAAAACAGCAGCCGAAGACGGCAAATTCCGCCCCGAAAGCGGGCGAGATTGGGGCAAAGGCTGGTTTGAAAATCACGATTTTGGCAACTTTCTGCGTGAAGAGATGAATGGCAATCGCAAGGAATTTGTGATGATGGAGGATGAAGGCCCCGGTGTGGTGGTTCGCTTTTGGGCAGCCTATGGCGGTCGCCCAGATATTGTAGGCGGTACCTACCGCATCTATATTGATGGAGCAGAGACGCCCGTGATATCCTTGTTTCATAAGGACTTGTTAGGTGGCAATGGCTTGATTGGCAAACCTTTCTCATTTCTCGCCCCAGAAGAGTCAGAAAACCCCACATGGAAAGGACGCAACCTTGTGCTGCCCATTCCCTATGCAAAGAGCTGCAAAATCACCTACGAAGCAAAGGAAGGCGCCAGTAATGATGAGTGGAATGGTCATTATTACGCCATCAATTACAGAAAGTACCCCAGTGGTACGAAGGTGGAAAGCTTTGACCAAGATAGTCTGAAGAAATATCAAAAAGCCATACACCAAGCAGGGCAAACGCTCATTGCCGACAAGGAGTTAAATTCGGTGAGTACTGCCTATCAAAGTGCCAAACTAGCCACTAATCAATACTTAACTTTAGATTTGAAAGGCAGCAAAGCCATCACTGCCTTGCGCTGTCTTATTGACGCGAAGGACATGGAGCAGGCCTTGCGCTCCACCGTGTTAGAAATCAGCTTTGATGGACACAATACCGTCTGGTGTCCCTTGGGGCAATTTTATGGAATAGGATACAAGCGAGTTCCGAATAAGAGTTTTTACATCAACTGCGATGCAGATGGCCTCATGGCGAGTCACTGGCTCATGCCCTTTGGCAAGGAGGCGAAGGTTACCTTGCGTAATTATGGCAAAGAGCCCATCGAGGTAGAGCTTTTTCAAGTTTATACTAGACCCTACAATTGGGGAGAGAATAGCATGTACTTCCATGCTGCATGGACAGAGACGCAAAAGATGGATACCAATATCAAGCGTGACTACAACTATATCAGCATTGAGGGCAAGGGCGTCTTCGTAGGTGACAACCTCACGGTCTATAATACCCACCCTGATTGGTGGGGTGAGGGCGATGAGAAAATCTATGTCGATGGAGAAGATTTTCCCTCCCACTTTGGCACGGGGACAGAGGACTATTACTCCTACGCATGGTGCCGCCCACAACGCTTTTACCACATCAATGTCACCCAACCCTTGGGCGATGGTAACAAGGCTGTGGGGCTCTCTACCAATAACCGATACAGACTACTGGATGCTATACCTTTTACCCGCAGCTTCCAATTTGATATGGAGATATGGCATCCTTTCTATGCCAAGATGAATTATAGCCCTGCTACCTTCTGGTATGCCTTTGCAGGTGCAAAGTGGAATCACCGCCCCGATGTTGAGAAGGTAAAACGCCCTGTTGCCAAAACAAAGGAAGATGTCATCTCCCCCTCAAATTAGTCTTGGTATCTGCCAAGTCTACCTGTGGCAGAGCTCTTTGATGCCGCGATATCAAGAGCTCTGTTATGAACATCGCTGGAGTCTTCGCTAAAGCGGTAGGCGTAGCAGCAAGAGCAGATGCTAGAGTTCTTGTCAACGATAGCAAGGCACACGAGGCATAGTTTATAGTGCTCGGGTGAGGAGAGGATGCTGTCGAGGAGGTCTGATTGGTCAGCTTGGGGCATTGTTTGATAAAAGAAGTAGAGGCATCAGCTGTTGACTGATGCCTCTTGCGTTTAGAAACGAAAACCTAGAAAATTTAGGCGATAGCGGCGATAGCCTTTGCAGCCTTGCTCTTGTAGTTAGATGCGCGGTTAGCTGGCAGGACGTTGTTCTTTACGGCCTTGTCGATAACGGAGGCAAACTCATTGTAAGCAGCCATTGCTTCTTCTTTTTGAGCAGCTTGGATAGCTGTAGCTACCTTCTTGCGAAGGGTGCGAACGCGGGAATATGCAGCGCGGTTAGCTGCGGTGCGCTTGATTGTCTGACGGATACGCTTCTTTGCGGACTGTGTGTGTGCCATAATGTGTTGATTTTTTAAGGGGCTAAATAAGGTTTAGGTTTCTAGGTGACAGGTAGTTTACTGTATCTTTGCCGAAAGTCAAGCATATTGATGCAAAATACACAACTTTCTTTCTTTGGGGGCAAGTTTTTGTGTCAAAGCAGGGTTGGTGCGTGACAGGGCGCACTGTTTATGCTACTTTAGATGATATGTACTATACGAGCTATACTCTTTACCCAGTCGGAGCCATGAGCGCACGCGCAGCCGCACAGCCACGCTCTGGTGTTTTACTACGTTCATCTGATGGCGGTTATGCCTGCTTGCAGCCATGGACAGAGTTGGGGGATTCTCCCTTGGATTATGAGCTGGAAGCACTGCGTGATGGTAACCCTCTGCGATTGGGTGCCTGTGCGCTGCGTTGCATGGAAGTGGACGCCGAAGCGCGCAAGAGTGGGAAAAATCTTTTTGAAGGACTGCGCGTTCCTCGCAGTCATGCCACATTGACGGTGAGCGCAACCCCTTCTCAGGTTTACAATCTGGACAAAAAGGGCTTCAGCGTGGGCAAGCTCAAGCTTCTCCCCCGTTTGGAGGCGACAGTGGAGCGATTGGTGAACTTTGCCGCCATTGTGCCTCATTGGAAGTGGCGTTTGGACTTTAACTGCACACTCAGCGTTGATGATGCCCTTCGCCTCTGGGATATGCTATCCGATGAGATGAAGCAACGCATCGACTTTATCGAAGACCCCTGCTATTACACCGTAGAGGGCTGGCAAAAGCTGCAAGACGCAGGCATGCCCTTGGGATATGATATGCCCTTGATGAATGGCGAGACATCCATCCCTGGTTGCACAACAAAGCCCATGCTCCGTCTAGTGAAGCCCGCTTTGCACATGAGCAACCGTGGTCTGCCAGTCTTTACCTCCTACCTTGACCACCCCCTTGGTCAGTGCTGGGCGGCATACAATGCTGCGCTCTTCTACACAGGTAAGCCTAGAGAAGAGGTGCCCTTCTGCGGTCTCGTGACACAGCATGTGTATCGTCCTAATGAGTTTTCCGAGGAGCTGGGGCTAGACATTACCCCAGAGTTCAAGACACCATCAGGTACAGGTTTAGGTTTTGACAAGTTGCTCGAAGCACTTGATTGGAAAAAATTGATGTAATCTAATAATATAGATCAGCTCGTTCTGGCAAGGCGTTAGCCTTGCTAGAACGGCAGATAACACACTTTAAAGCCCGTGGAGAATGTTCTCCGCGGGCTTCTTTATTTGTATGATTTTCGCTAATTACTACTAAATTAATGTGATTTATAGCCTTGATTGTTTAGAAATTATACAAACAAATCTAATAAAATTTTTGATGGAAAATTTGGTGCTTTTGCCTTTAAAATGGGGAATGGGGAGAAATTATATGAGGGGTTTTTTGTTAGATTTTGCCTCTGATTTACAAAAATGCCTTGATGATAAAGAATATGGGTGTATACTGGTCTCGTAACACACCAACAGGAATATGAGAATATTACACACACAACTCAAAAAATATCTTGAAAGAAAAAGTTCTCTAAAGGTATCTACTTTTATAATAATAGCGACAGCCGGTCTCTCCTTTTCATCGGCACATGGCCAATTGGTCTCTCCCGCAATCAATGCACCTACACCAATCACAGACGCATTTTTAAACTATGATGGATCTACCGCGATAGTTTCTCCTGTTACTGGGACAGTAACTGAGGCAGGTAACATGACAGGTATCTATGTTACCCCTGATGCAAGCAATGCTAGCGCAGTAAGTGGTGTAGTCGATTTGGATAACGGCGACGCGACTAATAACGTTAACTTCGGGACTCTGGCAGGGGTGGTCTTTGCAGACAACACGACACCCAATACACAATTTACTATTGATGGGCTGGAAGTTCAAATCGACTCTTACGGTGGATTTATTGGCAGCAGCGGGGTCAATCAATACAACGATCTTAGAGGCATTACTCAAAATGGTACTATAGATGGTGAAAGCTACACGGCACAGAGTGTTATTTCATCTATTTCTAATACAAGTATAGTATTGAATGCTAATCGAACAGCTGGACAGAATAGCGCTGTCCCTAACGAGAATGAAACATCTGTTATCGGTATTTATACTCCTTTCGCACATATCAATAGCATAGATGCCTTGACGACGGTGGAGATCAATTCCTCCATTGATGTTGCAGGAGAACGGCATAGTGCTGAGACCATAATCGGGATACAGGCAGGTAGTATTAGTGACTTCCAAGGGTCTGTTGTTATTAACGCAAACAGCCTGAGCCAAGCCAATGTTGCAGGATACTACATAACTGGCACGACGGATGTTACCGACAACAATTATGCTGGTTCCGTGACTGTGAACAATACTGGTGGTACAACCTATGGTGTCGCTTTCCAAGGTTCCCCAACTGCTACTGCACGACGTCAGCTATTTGGCGAACTCAGTACAACAATAAACGTCAGCGGTGATAATATCACAGGTGCCGTGCTTGGTTATACAATCGCAGATACAATCTCCTCAAAAATTACTCTAACAGGCGATGCTGAAGTTGGGCTTGCGCGTGGTATCAATTTAGGTGTATCCACCGTGGGCAACATCACCTCAGACATTACAATTACAGGTGGCGTTGCCGAAGGTATCTATATTTCCAACACATCAGAAGTTACTGGTGATATTAGTGGAATAATTGATATTGATGCTGTCGACGCTGTTGGTATCAACGTTTCTTACGCAAGCGTATCAGGCGACATTACGGGTACAATAGATGTTACAGGTAGTGGTAATAATGTTGTCGGTATTCAGGTAAACCGAGAATCAGGTAACTCGTCTTCAATTGCTTCGATTACAGGAGCGAATGTCACTGTGCATAACAGCTATGAGGGTGATATTCGTCCAACGACAGGTTTGAAAACTTCGTCACTCGCGGCTTTGTCAGCACGTATTGATCAAGTGCAGAACATCACGGGTAGCACATTCACATCAACGGGTGTTAATTCTGCAACAGGTCTAGAGCTCGAAGCAGAGTACTCAACTGTGGAAAACGTACAAGAAAGTGGATTAATTGACAGTGTCGTTAGCGTGCGCACTGACAATACCTTCTATTACGGTGATGAGGCTATGGGGTCTATGACACCTACTGATGCCTATCATTATAAATCAACAGTTGGTTTGGATATTAGCCCCAGTTACGCAGGTACTTTTGATAAGACTGATGTCGTCCTTAATTTTGGTGCTAACGCGCATATCTCCGCCTATGTAGGAGCTGAAGGTGGTCCACAAGCCTATGGTGATGCCCTTGCATACGTCACTCAAAATCTTACTCTGAAAGGCACTCTTCCTTCTAATGGTAAGACAACAACATTAATTGGTGATATCGCCTTTACTGGTTCAGAAGGTCTTGACTCTCAGACTGACTATTTGAACTTTGCCGTAGGTACATTTGACATCAGCTCATCTCATTGGTACGTGAGTAATGTCACGCTTGGTAGCGAGGTAGACCGCAGCATTAGTAGGGTGAATTTGAAAGACTCTACTCACATGTATAGCACCGATTCACTCAACTTCCATGTGAACTCTGTATCGGCACATTCTGTTCTCGCTATTGAAGACGGGAAGCATATGACTATTACTGAGTTGGATGCTGTTAACATCACACTGGCACAAGACTTGATGGCAACAGAGACATTCCGTATCACACTCATCGACGGTGAGATGCTGGATGCTTTGGGTGCTGATATTGGATCAAAAACCTTTGCCGTAAATCTCTTCGATATTGATGAATATGGACTAGTTGACCCAAATCTGGATGTCTACACCATTGATGTTATCTATGATGGGGTACGCTACGATTATCGTGATGGTTTGACCATCACCATGAATGGTGCAGCAACAGACCTCGTTCTTGAGCGCATTATCCCAGAACCAAGCACAGCTACACTTAGCCTGCTTGCACTGGCTGGTCTCCTCGGTCGTCGCCGCCGCAAATCATAATTTTATAAAAATTACGACACAAAAAAACTCAGGCTGCTTAGCATGCCTGAGTTTTTTTTAGGACAATTTAGCGCTTATCGCGCAGTGCGCAGGCAACTTCAAACTCCTGCTGGCTTTCCTGCCATTGCTTTTGCAGTGGTGGGAAGCTTTTATCAAAGAGCTCTGCTTGCTCTGCATCCACCTCTAGGGCAGGGGAGAAGTGTGCTGCACCTGCATGGCCTGCAAGAGCGTCAGGGACGAGCTCTAAGGCCTGCAAGCCCATGTAGTACTCTCCATCGGGGAGACTGATGCCGTATTGCTTTGCCCCGCGAAAGCCATGCGGCTCGTAATGGTAGGGGTAACCCATGGTGAGGACAGCAGGGTAGCCCAAGTCGCGCGCCTTGTCCAAGGCTTGACCGAGGAGCTGCCTCCCCAATCCTATTCTGTGGTAGCTGGGGTTGATGAAGAGGGGACCCATGGCGATGATGGGCATTGACTCCCCATTACTATTGATGATTTGTGCCCGCGTGAAGTAGACTGCTCCCTGTAGCTCTCCCTCATGCTCTATTACAAGGGCGAGCTCATGGATGTAGTCCGCGTGCTCTCTCATCTGATTGACGACGTAGTGTAGGTCTGTGCCTGGTACATAGAGATTCCAGAAGGCGAGGCGTGCTAATTCTTCAGAGCGTCTGTAATCACTTGGTTTTTCTAGTCGTACCTGTGTCATGCTGTGAGTAGTGCGATCCACTCTGCTTCTCGGAAGCCGGGGAATACGCCTTTAGAGGTGATTAGGAGGGGACGCTTGACCAACATGCCGTCACTGGCTAGCAGTTGCAGTTGTTCTTCTTCTCCCATGCCAGGAAGGGCTGCCGCTAGGCCTAGTTCGCGGTATTTCATCCCACTGGTGTTGAAAAAACGTTTCAGGGGAAGTCCGCTTGCCTGCCACCATTGGCGCAGTTCTTCTAGGGTGGGGGCTTCTGTAACGATGGGGCGGTTGATGTAGTCGCAGCCCTGTGCATCTAGCCATGCCTTGGCCTTTTTGCAGGTGCTACAACGCTCGTACTGTATAAAAAGCGTTTTCATGATAGCGATTCTAGGCGAATGAGCCTTTTTTGGCAAGCAGAAGATGCGTCAGATAAGCTAAAATTGTTCAAATTAGCAACAAGGATTGATTTTTAGTTTGTTATACGGTTAGGGTATTTATATATTGCAGCATAAATTGCAATTGACAAATGCCAGAGAGTAGGGTATTTTTTTGTACCCCAAAAATGAATTTCTTTCGATGAAGATTACCCATTCTATCCTTCGTGAGCTTTTGCTTAAATGTCTAGCCTTGAGTTCCACTGTGCTAATTGCGCAAGCTGCAGCAACGATGGAAATTAAACCAGTCGAAGGCATCGCGCCCAATGCATTTGTTTTTGATTATCAGGTATTCGATGAGACTACACAACAGTATGTATCTCGAGATTACTATTATGATTTCTCTGGCGATTTTGGAGAAGCATCGGCTGCAGCAGCGGGCACTTTTTACTACGATTGGCAATTAAAGGATGGGTTGTACAGTCTCTCCGAAAGTGATGCAGAGTTAGACCCAGAGATGTACTTTCGCACAACTAATAACGTTCGCGTAAGTCTTACATCGGCTTCTGGAACTACATCTTCTTCTAATTATAATCTATACAAGGCTAATCATACAGGAAATGAATATGGGGGTGCTTTTTTTTTAAATGGCGGGACTGTAGGCAATGTTCACGGTCATTTCTTTAATAATGCATGTACTGGAAGGGGAGGCGCGTTATATTTTGAATATAATTCTACAGCGAATATTGTCTCAGGCATTTTTGCAGGCAATACTAGTAGCCCAGGCAGCGGGGGTGCTGTTTACTTGTGTTATGATTCATCCCTTCAGACTATCGAGGGCGTCTTTGCTGGTAATAATGCAGGTGACTGGGGTGGAGCCGTGCAGCTTACCATCAATTGTTCAATCCAAACTATTACTGATAGTACGTTTATTGGGAACTCCGCTGGAAACAATGGCGGTG
Source organism: uncultured Akkermansia sp. (assembly GCA_964371795.1). Taxonomy (GTDB): domain Bacteria; phylum Verrucomicrobiota; class Verrucomicrobiia; order Verrucomicrobiales; family Akkermansiaceae; genus Akkermansia. The sequence continues at coordinate 35,476 of CAYJON010000002.1, forward strand.
CGATAGGCATTTATAGCGGAAGCTCAATAGGCAGCATTGATGCGAATTTTTATGCTAACAAAACCATTAATGGGCGAGGTGGGGCTATAGCTCTTGATAGTACTTCTACAATTACAGGTACTATCACGGGTTCATTTAACTCCAACTCGGCAGGAAGTTCGGGAGGGGCTATATCTCTTTGGTCGAACTCAATTGATTCAATCAAAGCCGATTTTATAGGAAATAAGGCAAATGCTCATGGTGGTGCTATCCATTCAGTTGGTTCCGGTGCTTCCATTGAGGGTATCGTTGGTAATTTTACTAATAATAGCAGCGGAGAGCACGGTGGCGCTATCATGAATGATGCGGGTACTTATTCTAGCATTACAGGTAACTTTATTGGAAATAAGTCAGGATCAAACGGTGGTGCAATCTACAATGGGAATAGTGGTACCATTAACCTCGTAGCGAGTGCTACAGGTATACTCTTCTCTGAAAATCGCTCCACGCGCGATGCAACAAATGATGATACCATTTTCAACGATGACGCGACTATTAATTTTAATGCAGGAGCTGGCGATATCATTGTGAATGGCTCTATTGCTGCAGCTGATGGTACGGCACATCGTGGTAATCTCAATGTAACAGCTGGTAATGTGGCGTTCAATAGCCAAGTACACAATCAAAACATCGTTGTTAGTGCTGGTGAATTGTCCCTAGGCAGCTATAGCAACGCAGCGGGTGCATCCCGTGCGCAGCTCTCCTCCTCATCCCTTGCTGTTAATTCTACCGCTGTTCTGACTGTTGATAATGCAAGTTCACTTGGGACTGGTAATACCATATCAGCTAACGGTAGCGCAGAAGTTCACTTGGCTGCGGGTACTCTCTCTAATGACATCACCTTGGGGGATACATCGCGCCTCATGGTAGCAGCTAGTGTCACTCTCAATAGCCAGTTGCAATTTAGCAATTCTGCTATGATAGCGGATGCAAATGGCAATTTGGGGCAGCTCAATGCCGTTACCATTGGTGCCAGTGCCTCCATCACTGGTGAGTCAGTGGCACTCACGAACAGTGCAATCAACTTTAACGATCCTGGTCCTGCTAGCAATATTGTAGTGAATGAAGAAAACCTCAATATCTACAGTATCACAACGGCAATAGACATCAGCTCCATCGCCGGAACACTGGTTCTTAATGTTGACATAGCCGATACGGTTAGCTTCTTAGCGGACTATTTTTATGGCGGACCTCCAGAGCTAGCCTTTCTCCTCAATGATATGAATGGGCTTTCCACCAGCATCTTTGGCGATGGCTATGACTACAGCACAGGCGTGAGCTTTAACTTCAACGGCATCATAGGAAGCGTGACAGCTGCGCAGGATTATAACGGTGGGATACTCTTCACCGTCAGCATACCAGAGCCCAGTACAGCGACACTAAGCCTGCTAGCATTGACTGCTCTCCTCATGCGCCGCCGCCGCAAGAGCGCATAGTAATCAAAAGGGATAGAGTTTATGATTGTTATATGCCTGATAGTATTTATAAATTGCTGTTGACAAAAGCCAGAGTGTAGAGTACGCTTCTGCACCCCAAAAATGAATTTCTTTCGATGAAGATTACCCATTCTATCCTTCGTGAGCTTTTGCTTAAATGTCTAGCCTTGAGTTCCACTGTGCTAATTGCGCAAGCTGCAGCAACGATGGAAATTAAACCAGTCGAAGGCATCGCGCCCAATGCATTTGTTTTTGATTATCAGGTATTCGATGAGACTACACAACAGTATGTATCTCGAGATTACTATTATGATTTCTCTGGCGATTTTGGAGAAGCATCGGCTGCAGCAGCGGGCACTTTTTACTACGATTGGCAATTAAAGGATGGGTTGTACAGTCTCTCCGAAAGTGATGCAGAGTTAGACCCAGAGATGTACTTTCGCACAACTAATAACGTTCGCGTAAGTCTTACATCGGCTTCTGGAACTACATCTTCTTCTAATTATAATCTATACAAGGCTAATCATACAGGAAATGAATATGGGGGTGCTTTTTTTTTAAATGGCGGGACTGTAGGCAATGTTCACGGTCATTTCTTTAATAATGCATGTACTGGAAGGGGAGGCGCGTTATATTTTGAATATAATTCTACAGCGAATATTGTCTCAGGCATTTTTGCAGGCAATACTAGTAGCCCAGGCAGCGGGGGTGCTGTTTACTTGTGTTATGATTCATCCCTTCAGACTATCGAGGGCGTCTTTGCTGGTAATAATGCAGGTGACTGGGGTGGAGCCGTGCAGCTTACCATCAATTGTTCAATCCAAACTATTACTGATAGTACGTTTATTGGGAACTCCGCTGGAAACAATGGCGGTGCGATAGGCATTTATAGCGGAAGCTCAATAGGCAGCATTGATGCGAATTTTTATGCTAACAAAACCATTAATGGGCGAGGTGGGGCTATAGCTCTTGATAGTACTTCTACAATTACAGGTACTATCACGGGTTCATTTAACTCCAACTCGGCAGGAAGTTCGGGAGGGGCTATATCTCTTTGGTCGAACTCAATTGATTCAATCAAAGCCGATTTTATAGGAAATAAGGCAAATGCTCATGGTGGTGCTATCCATTCAGTTGGTTCCGGTGCTTCCATTGAGGGTATCGTTGGTAATTTTACTAATAATAGCAGCGGAGAGCACGGTGGCGCTATCATGAATGATGCGGGTACTTATTCTAGCATTACAGGTAACTTTATTGGAAATAAGTCAGGATCAAACGGTGGTGCAATCTACAATGGGAATAGTGGTACCATTAACCTCGTAGCGAGTGCTACAGGTATACTCTTCTCTGAAAATCGCTCCACGCGCGATGCAACAAATGATGATACCATTTTCAACGATGACGCGACTATTAATTTTAATGCAGGAGCTGGCGATATCATTGTGAATGGCTCTATTGCTGCAGCTGATGGTACGGCACATCGTGGTAATCTCAATGTAACAGCTGGTAATGTGGCGTTCAATAGCCAAGTACACAATCAAAACATCGTTGTTAGTGCTGGTGAATTGTCCCTAGGCAGCTATAGCAACGCAGCGGGTGCATCCCGTGCGCAGCTCTCCTCCTCATCCCTTGCTGTTAATTCTACCGCTGTTCTGACTGTTGATAATGCAAGTTCACTTGGGACTGGTAATACCATATCAGCTAACGGTAGCGCAGAAGTTCACTTGGCTGCGGGTACTCTCTCTAATGACATCACCTTGGGGGATACATCGCGCCTCATGGTAGCAGCTAGTGTCACTCTCAATAGCCAGTTGCAATTTAGCAATTCTGCTATGATAGCGGATGCAAATGGCAATTTGGGGCAGCTCAATGCCGTTACCATTGGTGCCAGTGCCTCCATCACTGGTGAGTCAGTGGCACTCACGAACAGTGCAATCAACTTTAACGATCCTGGTCCTGCTAGCAATATTGTAGTGAATGAAGAAAACCTCAATATCTACAGTATCACAACGGCAATAGACATCAGCTCCATCGCCGGAACACTGGTTCTTAATGTTGACATAGCCGATACGGTTAGCTTCTTAGCGGACTATTTTTATGGCGGACCTCCAGAGCTAGCCTTTCTCCTCAATGATATGAATGGGCTTTCCACCAGCATCTTTGGCGATGGCTATGACTACAGCACAGGCGTGAGCTTTAACTTCAACGGCATCATAGGAAGCGTGACAGCTGCGCAGGATTATAACGGTGGGATACTCTTCACCGTCAGCATACCAGAGCCCAGTACAGCGACACTAAGCCTGCTAGCATTGACTGCTCTCCTCATGCGCCGCCGCCGCAAGAGAGCATAAAGACTAGCTTTCATCAAACTTCACAATACGACAAAGAATCAGGGCATCTCTATCACGGAGATGCCCTGATTCATTGTTTGAGACGAGAAAGAGAGACAGAAAAAGAGGGAGGCTGTAGCTAGCCTCCCTCTTTGGTAAATGATTTGTCCGCTATATTAACCGTAGATGACGATTGCGCCTATCATGATGAGCAGGGCAATGGCAATCCAGATGAAGACAACCATGCGGCTGGATGCGGGCTGTCCTGTGCCTTGGAGGTGGCTGTACTTGCCACGGATCTTGCCCTTCTTCATGAAGCCATCATAGTGCTTTTGCAGGAGGGTGGTCTCAATCTGACGCATCATGTCGAGCAAGACGCCAACAAGAATGAGCAGAGATGTGCCACCGAAGAACTGTGCGACAAATTGGTCAATGCCTACAGAGAGCGTGAGCAGGTTGGGGATGAAGAATATGAGGGTGAGGAAGAGTGAGCCCGCAGTGGTCAGACGTGTCATGGTCTGGTCGAGGTAGAGCGCGGTGGGCGCACCAGGGCGTATACCAGGGATATAGCCACCGTTACGCTTAATATCTTCTGCAATCTGCTGGGGACGGAACATCGTTGCAACCCAGAAGTAGGAGAAGAAGAAGATGAGGAAACCAGAGATGAGGTAGTACCAAATCGCGTTGGGGGAAAGGAGAATGCCAACTGTGGAGGTCACCCATGTGACGTCAGCGAACATTTGCTGCACCAGCAGGTGGGGCAGGGCAAGGATGGCTGTTGCAAAGATAACGGGCATCACGCCAGAGTAGTTCAACTTCAAAGGAAGGTACTGTGTACCGCCCTGTGCCATCTTGCCGTGGCCGACAACGCGCTTGGCGTATTGGACAGGTATGCGGCGTTGTGCCTGTGTGATGGTGATGATGAGGGCAATGATGATAACCATGAAGAGCACAAGGGCAACCATGCCTAATGCACCGAGGGGGTTAAAGACGCCGTCTTTCATGATGAAGCTCTTCCAAGCAACTGAAAGCGCACCAGGGAGGGCGTGAATGATGTTGACGGAGATGATGAGGGAGATACCGTTACCGATACCGCGCTCTGTAATCTGGTCACCTATCCACATCAGGAAGAGGGTGGAGGTAACAATGATGAAAATGGTGGAGATGGTGAAGAATGCACCGGGATACATCACAATGTCACCCAGACCAGTTAGCTGTAGGGTAGCACCGGGGTTGCGCAAGCTCACGGTGAGGAAGTAGGCCTGTACAATGGCAATGACAATGGCGATGAGTCGCGTGTAGAGCGTGACCTTTTGGCGACCACCTTCTTCCTGCATCATCTTGCTCCATGCAGGGATAACTGCGCCGAGCAGCTGGGTCATAATGGATGCCGAGATGTAGGGCATGATACCCAAGGCAAAAATACCCATCTGTTGGATACCGCCACCAGAGAAGATGTTAAGGATAGTACCAAAACCGCCGAGGGGGTTTTCGGAGCTACCGCTTTCTCTCTGTGTCGCAAGCCAATCGGTGACGGCCTGCATGTCAACGCCAGGGAGAGGGATGTATACACCCAGTCGCACGATGACAATGATGGCTAGGGTGAAAAGAATACGACTCCTGAGATCAGGAACTTTCATACAGTTTGCAAAGGCGGAGATCATATTGGTGTCCAGTGTGTGATTGGCGTGTTATGTGTTGTGTTAAAAGATTTTCTTTTGGGGAAAAGGGGCTGTGCTTGGGAGCACGGAGTTTTTGAAGGATGTGTGTTTCTTCAGTAGTTGGGTAGGGGCGGGGGCAAAAGAGGTCTTGTTACCTCTGCGCAGATGCCAGACAGCGAGTTGTTGCTGTCTGGCTTCTGCTGTAGATAGGCTTTTTGGGTAGGTTTAGGCCTTGGCGCTCAGTACGATGAGTGAGCCGCCAGCTGCTTCTACCTTGGCTGCGACGCTCGCGCTAGCAAAGTCAACAGTGATGTTGAGTGCCTTGGAGAGGTTGCCATTGCCGAGAAGCTTCACTGCGTCGCAGTCGCCCTTTACAAGGCCAGCTGCGCGGAGTTCGTTCTCTGTCACGTTCTCACCAGCTGCAAAGAATGCTTCGAGCTGATTGAGGTTGACGATGGCGATGGTGTCGCGGAAGCGTGTGTTGTTGAAGCCCTTCTTGGGAAGACGGCGATGCAGGGGCATCTGACCACCTTCGAATCCAGGACGGATAGAGCCGCCGGAGCGAGCCTTTTGACCCTTGTGACCCTTACCGCAAGTTTTGCCGAGACCGGAGCTTTCGCCGCAGCCGAGACGCTTTTTGCGGTGCTTGGCACCAGGATTGGGCTTGAGATTGTCTAATGTTAACATAATGTTATTTTTCTATTAGATGGGGGGTTGAATCCGATTAGATGGAGGAGTCCTTCTTCTTCTTGCCACGTGCGGAGAGAACCTGATCGGCTGTGCGCATAGTGAGCATGGCCTTCATGGTTGCCTTAACAACGTTAGCGTGGTTAGCAGAGCCAAGGGACTTGGCGATGACGTTGTGTACGCCTGCTGCTTCGAGGACGGCACGTACGGTGTTACCAGCGATGAGACCGGTACCGGGTGCTGCGGGCTTGAGGATGATTTTACCACCGCCGAATTCGGAGTAGATTTCGTGGGGGATGGTGCCGTCAACGACGACTACCTTCTTCATACCCTTCTTGGCTGCTTCAGTTGCCTTGCGGATTGCGTCGGAAACTTCGTTTGCCTTGCCGAAGCCAAATCCTACCTTGCCCTTCTGGTCACCTACGACCATGAGTGCGGAGAAGGAGAAGCGACGACCACCCTTTACGACCTTGGCGCATCGGTTGACGTAGACAACTTTTTCCATGAGTTGAGGACCTTCCTCAACAGGAGCTTCGTTGCGACGGCCACCTTCACGACGGGGACCACGAGGGCCGCGACCACCACCTTGAGGGCGATTGCCACGAGGACCACGTTGGTTGTATCCAGTTGCTGCAGGAGTTGCTGGTGTAGCAGGAGTTGCTTTTTGCTCGGGAGCTTTTGTTTCTTCTGTGCTCATTTTGATAATAAGGGTTTGAGATTAGAACTTAAGTCCAGCTTCGCGAGCAGCGTCTGCAAGAGACTTTACCTTGCCGGTGTAGACGAAGCCACCACGGTCAAATACAACTTCAGTGATTCCAGCAGCTACGGCGCGTTCAGCGATAAGGGTACCTACCTTGGCGGCAGTTTCCTTGTTAGCCTTCTTGGCGTCGATGTGCTTTGTGCAGGCGGAGCAAAGAGTAACACCCTTGGTGTCATCAATGACCTGTGCATAAACATGCTGATTGGAGAAATTAACGGCGAGACGTGGACGTTCAGCTGTTCCAGAAATCTTCTTGCGAATGCGGAAACGAACGCGGCTACGGACGGCTTTACGATTGAGTGTGCTCATATTCTTGTTAAATGTGTCAAGGGTTTACGATTACTTACCAACGCTCTTACCTTCCTTACGACGTACATGTTCACCAACGTAGCGAACACCTTTGCCCTTGTAAGGTTCGGGTGGGTAGTAGCCACGTACTTCTGCGGCGAACTGTCCGACAACTTGCTTGTCAATACCTTCTACCTTCACCTTCGTGTTGTCGGTGACAGTTACTGTCAGACCGGCTGGGATGGGGTGGAGGATGGGGTGAGACTTACCTAGGGCGAGGTCAAGTGCCTGTCCTTTGACGGCGGCCTTGAAACCAACACCAATAATTTCAAGCTCTTTGACGAAGCCCTTGGACACACCTTCAATCATGTTAGCGATGAGTGAGCGGTTTGTACCGTGGAGGGCACGGAGCTTGCGTGTTTCGTCAGCGCGTGTAAGCGTAGCTTCTGCGCCTTCGATGTTCAGAGTGAGACCTGCGGGCATTGTCCAGCTGAGCTCGCCTTTGCCACCTTTAACGGTGACGGCGTTGTCTGCAACTGATACAGTGACGTCTGCTGGGATTGTGATAATTTTTTTACCAACTCGTGACATAGTATAATTTCTATCTTGTGAGGGGTTAATGGATTACCAAACCAGAGCGATGAGTTCTCCGCCGATTTGAGCCTTACGTGCCTTTGCGCCTGTCATGATACCGTGTGAGGTGGAGACAATGGAAATACCGAGACCGTTCAATACGGTTGGGATTTCTTCGCTGGTTACGTATTGACGGCGTCCGGGCTTGGAGCAACGCTTGACGTTTGTGATGATGGACTTACCTTCCTTCGTGAACTTGCTCTTCACGGTGATGGTCTTTTCTTTTCCTTCGCCTGATACTTCAAAGCTCCAGATATAACCTTCTTCTTGGAGGATGCGGGCGATTTCTGCCTTTATCTTGGAGAAGGGAGCGGTGAAGATTTCATTGCGTGCGATACCTGCGTTCTTGACGCGGGTGAGGAAATCTGCGATGGGGTCACTTAATACAGCCATGGTAGTAATGTGGGTTATGCGTTTTCTTCATTTTTCTTTGTTGGCTTACGGAAGGGGATACCCAGTTCTGTAAGCAGGCTACGACCTTCTTCGTCAGTGGGTGCACTGGTGATGAAGAGGATGTCAAAGCCGATATTACGCTTGATTTGATCCAGCTCAATTTCAGGGAAAATGGACTGGTCAGATATACCGATGGCGTAGTTACCGCGTCCGTCAAAGGACTTTTGGGACAGGCCGCGGAAGTCGCGGATGTTGGGGGCGGTAATGTTGATAAAGCGGTCGAGGAACTCCCACATCTGCGCGGAACGCAGTGTGACGCGTGCGCCGAGGACTTCGCCCTCACGCAGCTTGAAGTTTGCAACGCTCTTGCGGGCGTAGGTCATCGCTGGCTTTTGGCCAGTGATTTTGCCGATTTCTGCGACAGCGTCCTCGACTGCTTGCTTGCGGTCGGGATGCTTGCCCATACATGTGGTCACCACGATTTTCTCGAGACGAGGAATCTGGTGCACATTCTTGTACTGGTGTTTTTCCTGGAGGGCAGGTACTACCTTCTCCTGGTATAACTTTAGCATGCTTGGTGTGCTCATATTGTATTATTAGCGGGTCAGCTCGTTAGTTGTTAATGGTTGATGGCTTAAGCGCGGAACCAAAACCTTTCGGTCTTAGTTCACTTTCTTCACATTGGAGATGTGGATGGAGCCGTCGATTTCCTTCACGCCCCCTTCGGGGTCAGACTCTGTGGGCTTCATTGCCTTCTTGACGGTGCGAGCACCTTCGACGATGACAGTCTGCTTTTTGAGGTTGATGGAAAGTACAGCGCCACGCTTGCCCTTGCTCTTGCCAGTGATTACTTCTACAGTATCACCTTTCTTCACGTGGGTCTTCATCTTGTTGTATTGGATGGTTTTATTGTGTTTTCCTTCCTGCCGGATTGCGGGAGGGGGCAGCATTCTAGACTATTTTATTTCTAACGTCAAGAGAAATGTGCTTTTTTTCAATATTTTCTGGATTTTATTCTATTCTTGTCACATTTGAGAAACAAAGCAGCTTCATTACGAAAAACCACCCTCCCTCGTGCAACGAGGAAGGGTGGTGAAAATCATTTATGAAAGAAAAAATTACTTCTTCTTACAGCACTTCTTCTTTGTGCAAGCCTTTTCTGTTTGCTTGAATACAGAAGAAGCCTTGAAACCGAGTGTCTGGGAAGCTGCGATTTGCATTTCTTCGCCAGTCTGAGGATTGCGGCCGGTGCGAGCTGCGCGCTTCTTCATTTCAAATGTGCCAAATCCAATAATTTGCACTTTATCAGTAAGTACTGCTTCGCTGATGGAGTCGAGAACAGCCTTGAGAGCTGCTTCAGCGCATTTCTTTGTTGCTTCGGTACCGAGCTTGGCTTGAATCTTATCTACAAGTTGAGTTTTGTTCATAGGGCTTCAGTTTATCATTTTAGCATTGTATATCAAGCACAAAAATGGGGTTTTCATTAAATTAAGCTGTTTTAACTGATAGCTTATTGAGTAAAATGTATATTAAATGTATAATATGAATATTTGTATCTTATTGATTCAGAATAAAACAGTATTTCCTCGCGAAAGTTGTTGATTTTGTTATGTTTTTTCTAAGTTTGTTATGAGAATTTTTCTAGCGTAGCTCCTCAATGCTTTGCTTGTCGTAGAGCTCTTTGTAGACCTCGCAGCCTTCATAGAGTTCCTCGTGGCTACCGTCTGCGATGATTTCTCCTTGGTCAAAGACGAGGAGTCTGTGCGCGTGTTGCAGTGTGCTAAAGCGATGAGCCACGATGAGGGTGGTGCGCCCCGCACAGAGGGCTTCTAAAGATTGCTGGATCTCGCGCTCTCCCTTGGCATCAAGGGAGGCTGTGGCCTCATCTAGGATGAGGATGGGGGCATCCTTCGCAAAGGCGCGGGCGAGGGCGACTCTCTGTCTTTGCCCACCAGATAGTCCTAGGCCTCCCTGACCCAGTTCGGTGTCGAGTCCCTCTGCTTGGCTGTCCAAGAAGCTGGTGACAGAGGCGGCATCGGCTGCACTTTGGATTTGCTTGTCGCTGGCAAAGGGTTTTCCTAGCGCGATATTATCGCGAATGCTGCCTTCAAAGAGTAGCGCATGTTGCCCAACAAGGGCGATGTTGGCGCGCAGCTCTTCTTGGGTGACTTCTCTAATGTCTATATCATCTAGGCTGATGCTGCCAGAATCAACATCGTAAAATCGGGGGAGGAGGCTAGCAAAGGTACTCTTGCCTGCTCCACTTGCGCCGACAAGTCCAACAATTTGTCCTGCGGGTATGTGCAGATTAATGTTGCGTAGTGCCTTGTGTCCTCCTTGCTGGTAGGAAAAGCTGACATTGTCAAAGCGTATGTCCCCACGCACTCCGTGCCAGTGCTTTGGCTGGACTGGGTCAGTGATGTCATTAGGGGCATCGAGGATGTCGCTGAGGCGTTGTAGGGCACCTTGGGCTTGGTTGAGGCTGTTAATGCTGCGCGCCGCGCGCTTCATCGCATCAAAGCCCATGTAGAGTGCTGCCGCCAGCGCAAGGAAGTCGGACAGCGTCATGCCGCTGAGTTTCCCCTTTGCCAAAAGGAAGGCAAGAGCCAAGGCGGTGATGGTCTCCATGATGGGGGTGATGGCTACTTGATACTTTACCATCTTGACGTAGTTGCGCTCATACTTACTACCGCGTTCTTCAAAGTCGTCAGTCTGCCGTTGTTCTAGGGAGTAGGCGCGCACTTCGCGCTGGCTTTCGATATTTTGCTGTAATATGCTCGTCATTTCGCCCATATCGCTCTGTATGAGGTGGGAGCGTTTTGCAATGCGTTTCCCAAAGACGACAACGGGGTAGATGGCAAGGACGACAAAAAGGATGTTGACGATGAAGCTCCAGTCCGCCCCCTGTTGCATGACAAGGAGGAAAAAGGCACTCAGTGCGGCTATGGCGGTGATGGGCTGCTTGATGATATCATTGGAGACGCGGGAGATGACCAACTGCACGTTCTGTGTGTCAGCGGTGAGGCGGCTCATCAAGTCGCCTTTCTGCTGTGATTCACTATAAGAAAGAGGAAGATCGAGTATGCGAGAAAAGAAGGTGAGGCGCAGGTCCTGCAGGATGCGCAGGGAAAGTATATTCACCACCATGGCATTGCCCCACATGGCTATACCTCTTATAATAAAAATGAGTGGCATCATGGAGCAGGCAAGCAGCAGGATGTGATGGCTATCCCAATCCGCAACATAGGGGGCGATGGAGGCGGGGAGGGTATCTGTCCCTTGGAATATGACGGGAAAGACAGCCCATATCATAAAGGGTAGTCCCATGCCGCTAGCCGCAGCCGCGACAAGCCCCGTGAGCATTGCTAGCAAAAAGAGCCTCCATTGGGGCAGGAGAAAGAGGCGGGCGAATCGCAAAAATTTCTTCATGAGGCATCAGGGGTTGCGTCAGCTGCATCTTGTTGGCTGACTTGTTCATCGTAGAGGCGGCGGTAAAGGGCACTTTGCTCATAGAGCTCTGCATGCGAGCCATCGGCAATGATGCGTCCTTCGTTAAAGAGAAGAATACGCTGCGCCATGCGTATGGTGCTAAAGCGATGGGCAATGATAAAGCAGGTGCGGTTTTGGGTTAGCCCTGTGAGGGATTCTTGTATGCGCGCCTCGCTGTTCATGTCCAATGCAGAGGTGGCCTCATCTAGGATAAGGATGGGTGCATCTTTGAGGAAGGCGCGGGCGAGCGAGACACGCTGCTTTTGCCCGCCAGATAATCCAGTGCCTCCCTCTGCTATGGGCATGTTGAGACCGTCTTTGCGGGTCTGGGTGAACTCATTGACGAGGGCTTGGCTCGCTGCGCGCTCTATTTGCTCTTCACTGGCATCGGGTTGCCCGACGCGAATGTTTTCCTTAACAGTACCGCGAAAGAGTGCCGCAAACTGAGAGACGAGGGCGATGCTGCGCATGCGATCGCCACGGCTCAGCTGCTTCACGTCAATACCATCTAGGCTGACGCGCCCTTCTTGTGCATCGTAGAAGCGGCAGATGAGGTTGATAAAGCTGGTTTTGCCCGAGCCACTGGGACCCACGAGGGCGACACATTGCCCTGCTGGGATCTTGACGCTGATGTCGTGTAGGACGACCTGTTCATCCTTGTAGGCAAAGCTGACATTTTCAAAGTTCACCTCACCGCGCAGGGGGCTGGGCAGGGGGATGGGGTGGCTAGGCTCTGGCGTGAGATCCTTGGCGCATATAATCTCGTTGATGCCTTGCAGCATGACTTCCATCACGCGACTCTGGTTGATCACCACACCTATGCGCTTGATGGGATCGTAGCAGTAGTAAAAAGCCGCAGCTACGGCAGAAAATTGCTCCAGCGTGAGCCCGTCATTGGCTCCGTGATAGAGGGCAAAGCTGAGACCCAGCGCGCTGACCACCTCAATAGCGGGATTGATGCTATGCTGCCAAGCAGAGGAGCGTAGGATGTACTTGTTGAAAAATGAGATTTCTCCCTTGAGGGCTTCTCTTTGGCGGGCTTGCAGGTTAAAGGAGCGCACCTCACGCTGCGCAGAAAAGTTTTCTTCGATGAGGGCATTGATGCGCCTCATGCCCACGAGAGCCTTGCGCGTGTGCTTGACAATACTACGACCAACGAAGCGCACGAGGGGGACACAGATGGCGGCTATGAGAAAGTTGCCGAGCAGGGCGGCAGTTTGCTCATTTTGCATGGCGGTGCTGATGAGGTAGTAGAGAGCCGCCAGCAGGGTGAGGGGTTGGCGTACAGCATCGTTGATGATGGAGAGCATGGTTTGCTGCACGCTCTGTGTGTACTGGAGGGCGATGGTAATCCACTCCCCGCGAGAATGCTTGTCTAGGTGAGAGAAGGAGAGGAACTGAAGGCTGTAAAAGACATCCTTTCTCAGGGCTGATAGGATGCGTATGCCTGCCTTGCTGAGGCAAAAAATATTGGTGTAGCTAGCCATGCCGCGTATGAACATGACAGCGGGGATGAGCAAAGCCGCCCCCCAGAGCAAGAAGTATTCATGATTGCTATGGGGGAAGTGCGTGTTGAGCCATGTTTTGAGCCCCTCTGGCGCACTCTCTGGGTCAAAGACCACAGGGAAAACACGCTCCAGCATAAAGGGAATACCATAACCCGCACTGGCTGCTGCGATAATGCCTGCAAAGATACCAAAGATGATGAGCAACTTGTGCTTGCTCGCATACTTAGAGAGGATGGGACGTAGCAGCTGCCAGATGCCTTGGCTTTTTTCTTCTTCTGGGCGGGTGGACATGATGGGGGGATTAGCCTAGACGCTGACGGAAGTCATCGTAGTTAAAGCGCTTTTGTAATTCCAAACTGCCATCAGTCCGCAAGAGGCAAATATCAGGGTGCATGACACCGTTGAAGTGCGTCGTTTTCACCATGGTGTAGTGACTCATGTCATCAAAGACAAGTACATCTCCTATCTCCAAGGGACGGGGAAAGCTGTAATCACCGATGACGTCACCCGCGAGGCAGGTGGGCGCTCCCAGTCTGTAGCTATGGGGTAGTTGCTCCGTCTCTCCCGCCAGCGCGTAATGCTCTTCGGGGAGACTTAGGGCTGGTTGACAGTCACTGCGCAGTGCTTCAGCGCAACGCAAGAAAACATCTGGACGGTAGGGCATCTCAAGCACGTCGGGCATGTGCGCAGAGGCACTGACATCCAAGATGGCATGTCTGTAGCCTAGGGAATCAAAGATATCAAGCACCTCGGCACGCAGCACACCTGTGTGTATGCACCACGCCTCACCGGGTTCGAGGTAGACTTCCAGCTGATAGCTTTGCTGGATCTCACGTAGGAGGGCGCAGAGGGCAGGGCGGTCGTAGTCGGGCTTGCTAATCCAATGTCCTCCGCCTAGGTTGAGGTAAGTGAGCTGTCCAGACAGTAGCAGCTCTGAAAACTGTGCTTCAAAGGCCTTCCACGTGCTCAGCAAATCATCAAATCCCTGCTCGCAGAGGGTATGAAAGTGCAGCCCAGAGAGTCCCGAGAAATCAAAACCCTCTAGCTGCTCCTTGGGTATGCCGAGGCGAGAGCCCGCAACACAGGGATCGTAGAGGGGGGTATGTCCCGTAGAGTGGCATGGATTGATGCGCAGCCCAGCGCGCAGCTCTCCTGACTGGTAGCGTGGGTGCTGTGTGATGCTGTCTTTGAAGTTATGCCACTGGGAAAGGCTGTTAAAGTCGAGGTGATGGGCAAAGCCCAGCAGCTCCTCCATCTCCTCCTTCCTGTAGGCAGGGGAGTAGACGGCAATATCTCCACCTATGCAGTCACGTCCAAGCCGTGCCTCATAAAGCCCCGAGGCGCAGCATCCTGCGGCAAAGGGGCGAAGCAAATCCAAGCCAGCAGGCATGGAAAAGGCCTTGAGCGCGACAAGCATCCTTGCCCCGCTATCCTCCGCGACATCGCGGAGGATACGCGCGTTGTGCTCTAAGGCGAGCTGAGAGCTAATAAACTGCGCCATAGTGAGAGGGCTGTTTAATAAGGGGCAGGAGGATGTCTATGCAGAGATTTATGCGCCTTCTGCAGGTAGTGCTACTTCCTCTGCGCTTGCTTCAGCAGGGTCTGTGGCAGCGCGGTTTTCGCTGATGACCTGTGCTTGCAGTTCCTT
>CAYJON010000002.1:50447-51671 GCA_964371795.1 uncultured Akkermansia sp.
CAGCAGGGTCTGTGGCAGCGCGGTTTTCGCTGATGACCTGTGCTTGCAGTTCCTTAATGATAGGAGCAATCTTTGTGTTGATAGCGCGTGTTTCCTGCTTGATGCTGCTCTTATTGGTGAGCTTGAAAAGCTCTGGAATGACCTGAGCTGCCTTGGCGAGGCGTTCCAATGCCTTCTTGTTGTTGCCCGCCTTGCTTTCTAGCTCGCCTATGATGGAGAGTGTGCGGACAAATTGTAGGAGAACAACGTCATTGAGGTTCTTGAGCTCTGCTGCGAAAGCGAGTGCTGCTTCATACCATTCACGGCCATCTTCCAAGTTGCCAGTGTAGTAGAAACCATCACCTACGCAACGGTAGGCAGAGATGACATCAGCGGCGCTTTGGAGTATTTCTGCCTGTTCTGCACCTGATGCGACAAGAGCATCGTAGGTGGCTTTTTCTGTGGTGAGCTGTTGTTTGAAAGTTTTTTGTAGCTTTTCATGACGCTCTGGCATGCTTTCGCCTTCTTCTAAGGGGAGGGAGAAGAGAGTGACGGCAAGACCATTGTAGAGGGAGCTTTTGAGTCGCTTGTTGCGCAGTTCATTTTGCTCATCCGCGCTGAGTTTGTCCCAGAGGGCAAGTGCGGCTTCATAGGACTCATGAGAGCGTCTCCACGCGGTGAGTTCGCGGCGCAGATCTGCAATTTTCATGGTCAGTTGAAACTGGTCGATGGCAGGAGTGTCCGCAGGGAGCTCTGCTTGGTAGAGTTCTAGTTTTTCGAGCAGCAGACGTGCCGTATCCTGCATGATGGGCTGTGCGGCATGGCGAGTGATGAGGGCAACAATATCGTTGTGTAGCATATTGTCTAACGCTGTCTTTGCCTCAGTACTAGCAGGAGCGGGGGAGGGGCTAGGTGTTGTAGATGTAGCGGTAGTAGCAGTTGTATCTGTGGAACTTGTCGCTGTCATTTTGTCAGGAACATCGGACTTCTTTTCTTCCTTGTTCTCACCACAGCTAGATAGGGCAAGAAGGCTGAGAGTAGCGACACCATAGTGGAAAGCTCTTGGGATACGTTGGGAAAAATTTAATCTAGTATTCATAAACCGTGTTATATTAGCTTATGCTTCCCGCATACGTCAAGCAATTTATCCTGAGGTGACAAATTAGGGATAAAATGGCTGTATTTGTTAGAGGGGAGTTCTCGCAATTCGCAAGGAGAGCTCGCGGAAGGATTTTCGTCAGATTT
>CAYJON010000003.1:0-45387 GCA_964371795.1 uncultured Akkermansia sp.
CCCTGCTGGGTTTGGGCAAAGCCCAAGAGAAAACCGAGCGCGTAGCGCGAGGCGGCGACAGTGCCTTAAAAGAAAACATGTCCGCCTTGAATAGATTGCATGGTGAGCCTGCCCTGTAACACTGTCGCCCCTATTTGGGCTCGCCCGCAGGGCGACACTTTTCTGCCGTCGCTGACGCGAAGCGTATGGACAGCCTTATCTTCACGCGAAGCGTTCGCCGCCGCAGAGAAGAGTCGCCCTGCGGGCGAAGGATTTAGGGGTGTCAGTCAGGATGCTGCTACCTTGCGTGGTGTTCTTTTCGTGCGTGAGAAATTTTCTTTAACTGACTGACAGCCTCGCGCTTCGCGCTTCGGTTTTCTCTTGGGCTTTGCCCAAACCCAGCAGGCATTTTGCGAGAGAGCAAAATGAGACGAAGAAAGTCCAAGACACCTCTTGGACGG
Source organism: uncultured Akkermansia sp. (assembly GCA_964371795.1). Lineage (GTDB taxonomy): Bacteria > Verrucomicrobiota > Verrucomicrobiia > Verrucomicrobiales > Akkermansiaceae > Akkermansia. Next base: position 441 of record CAYJON010000003.1, read on the forward strand.
CCTGAGCGAAGCGAAGGTGATGAGGAAAGCCCTGCACCCGCCCAAGGTCAGTTGACCTTGGGAATCCATTGAACGCAAGCGCAGGGCGAGGCTTTTCCCCTTCTCAAAAAAAGAGCCCCCGACATCACATCGGAGGCTCTTTGCTAAATTAGTTCGAGATATTCTCTTACTTCTTCTCACCCATGTAGCGCAGCACTGGGATGTCAGAACGACGTATCATGTCGTTGCTGTTCTGCACCAGCTTCTTGTCCAAGTAAATGGTGAAGGGTGCCTTGTTAATGCTGATGCTGGTGATGCCATCGGGTGTGGGCTCATCAAGCAGTTTTTCCAATTGACTGAAGTTGAGAACGGGCTTACCATTCACTTTTTCAATCAAGCAGTAACGAATGCTTTCATAACCCAGCGTGGCTGGCGTTGGGATGACGATGGAGATAACGGAGAGTTCTTCATATCCCTTTTCACGAAGCTCTTCTTCGCGATTTTCGATTTCAAGCAGTTCCGCAGGCATGCCTCCACGGGCACGTCCAAAGAGTGCTTGGAAGAAGTCTCTAGTCAGGGGCTGCATGAGGATGCCGCCTTCCATGATGTAACGTGGCTTCTGACCTGGTGCAAGTTCCTTGATGAGGGCCTTGTCGTCAGCGTCACGTGTCATGGTGATGGGGATGTCTTTGATGATTTCGCCATCACGTCCAACTGTTACCTTGGTGACGTCGCCAATTTGCTTCACGCCCTGCATGAGGGTGAAGGCGTCAATAGGTCCATAGAGGGGAAGCTCTACTAGGCCGTTGCTGTCGATTTTTTTCCCGTCGATTTCATAGATAACGTCACCTTTCTTGAGGCCTGCTTGTTCCGCAGAGCTGTGCGTCTGTATGTCGCCGACGAAGAAACCGGGGGTCTTTTCGTCTAGCTTGAGGTAGCGCAGGAGGGTTGGGTTGTCTATGAGTTGGTAGGAGATGCCTGCATCGGGGGAACGTAGTTTGCTCTTGTCATTTTGATCCAAGAAGTTTTTGATGACTTCTGCGTTGATCATGGTGAGCATCTGTGTGTCGTTGTCATAGCGAAGTCCAAGGGCGGCGATTTTGCCATCACGTATGATGGGTACGCCGTTGATGGATTGGTTGTCGATGCTCTGGGCAACGCGGGCTTCGAGCAAGGGGATGAAGTACGCGCCTTCGTTGCTGCTCTCTACTTTCATGCCGACCTTTTGTACCTGTGTGCCACGGATGGTGAACCAGACTTCTGCTTCATCACCAATCCCGATGGGTGATCCAAGGCTGAGGGGGGTGCGGCTGGCGAAGAATTTTTCGACTTCTTCAGGGTTCTTCAGCTTGATGAGGGTGAGGTTGCGGTCGGGGTCGGTCTTGACGACGACGGCGGTAGCACTCTCTGTTTGGTTTTCTATACCCAATTCGATGAATGTGGTGTTAGATCCAACTTGACCTGTGGTGAGGACGAGTCCATCACCAAGGTAGACGCCCTGTGTTCTGTTTGTGTTAGATGGGGTCTTGTTCCAAGGTGTGAGGATGTTGTAGTCGTCAGAGACAGCTTTGATCTGCACGACGCTCTTGGTGGCGTTGGCTTCTACTGCTTTTTCTGCTGCGGCAGGGGCTGCGGGTGTTGCTGCTTCTGCTGTGGCATTAGCTGTGGTGCTAGCCTCTTGTTGGTCTTGTTTTTTATCATCTAATGCTGTGCGAGGGGTTGGTTCGCAGGCATTGAGGACGCTCACCGTTAACGCCATTGTTGTTAGCGTTACTAAGGAAGGAATACGCATATAAATTGTTCTATGTGTGTTGTGTAAAATTATTGTTTTGTGGATTCGAGGCGAGCGGGTCTGTCGATGGCGTAGGTGGACCAGACACGCTTGTTGGTGTCTTCTATGGTCTTGCGCTCAAAGATGATGGGGATGTCAGCTCCTTCAAACTCTATGGTGGTAAATCCGTCCTTGGGCTGTTCGCCTTCGGGGTAGAGTAGTTCATAGAGGTGGGAGAGGCCGATGACTTCTACACCGTTGACTTTCTTGACGAGGCGTGTGCCAAAGCGTGTTTGGCGGGAGTTAGTCTCATCAGGAAGTACCTGTGTCAACATGACGAGGTCTTTCTTGGGGTTTTCGCGGCTCTTGAGGAGGAAGTCATTGACCTGAAGGGCGATGTTTCCTACACCGAGGCGGTGTTCTTGTACCATGTCGTAGTCCATTGGTTGGAAGACGAGGCCACCGTAGGTGACGTAGCGTGCATATTCACCGAAGGTAGGACCAGTCATGCCTTTGTGAGGACGGGGAAGGAGTTTTGCTACCTTTTCCATCTTTTCACCATTGCGGATGATGCTAAAGCGCAATTCGTCGCCCTTGAAGGAGCGTTCTGCAATTTCTGTGAGGTTGACGCGCTCTCCGTCCAGTTCAATCATGGCGGAGCTATCAACTTCCTTACCATTGATGGAGAGGAGGACGTCACCTGCTTCCAATACCTGATCAGCTGTGCCACCTTGGATGACTTGACCGACGAGAACTGCCTTGCCGTCATCCTTCAGACCGAAGTGGCGACGCATTGCAGGGTTTTGGAGGGGGAAGAAGTCTACACCGAGGTCAACATACTTGTCATAGTTGCCGTCTTCAATGTCCTTGAAGAATCGCTTGATAACAGGTGCTGGGATGATGTAGCCTGTGCTGTTAGCCTCAAGGAGACCTTGGAAGGCTACGCCTACGACCTTGTCACCGAGGAAGACTGGACCACCGCTGTTACCAGGGTTGATGGCAGCATCAATCTGTACGCAAAGGTGAGCACTGTTTCTGGGGTGGCTGTAAGGACGTGTGTCAATACGGGAGACGATACCACGTGTGATGGAGAGGCGGGAACCGCCTACAGGGTAACCAACGGCACGGACGGTGTCTTCAAGGCGGGGCAGCTCATCGCTGAACTCCAGTTCCTTGATGTCACGGAAGAATTCTCTGTCCTTTTCGCTGATTTCCAGAAGGGCAAGGTCAGCATCATGTGCTGCGTGCTTTACCTTGGCTGGTATCTTGCGGGAGTCACCGTACTTGGAGATGTAGATGGTCTCACCATCAGCAATAACGTGGGCATTGGTCATGAAGAGACCGGGGCCAACCATGAAGGCTGTGCCTGTGCCGCCGCCGTAGTTGCCGCTCTGCCAAGGCATTTTGTAGTTGCTGCGTCTCTTGGACATTTCTACACGTACGATACCACGGTAATTTTGTGGCAGGTTGAGTGTGTCCTTGGTCGCTTCTGCTGGTTTTGCTTGCTCTGGGGCGGATGTGACAGTGGCTGAAACTGCCCCTTGTGATACAGCGGTTGCAACAGGGAGGGCTTTTTCAGCCTCCGCCTGTTCTTTCGGGGTGGGAGTTGTTGGTGCTGAGATAGTTCCTGACTGTGCTGACACAGTTGCTACCGTGAGCATCAACGACATTGCAGTGGGAATGAAGATTTGATTCACGCTTCTAACTATACGTCACTCATCTATCCTGTCAAGTGGATTTTCCGCATTATTTAACCATTCTAGCAGAAATATCCGCGTTAACTGCGCGGTTTTTACATACTGTTGATTTAAACCTGTTTATTTTTAAAGAGAAGCACTTTGTGAAATCTTTCGTTTTTCCTGTGTCATGACGTGGGGTTGACAGAAAATAACGAATAAGACTGTCGCGACCCAAAAAAAAGGTTGCCCTCTGGGGTGATTTTTGGTATAGCTAGTAGGTATTCTCATTATGACCCATCTTTCCCACTACTGCAAAAAATCCGCTCAGCGTAAAAAGGGCTTCACCCTCGTTGAAATGATAGTTGTTATCGCTATCCTGTCCATCTTGATGACTTTTGCGTCTAATCTCTTGCAAGATATAGGACAAGGACGTAGCGTTGATACTGCTATAGCCGAGCTAGAAAACATGCTCGAAGAAGCAAAACAAACGGCGGTGGGTAACGATACCTCCACCCGCGTGGTCATTGTGGATGATCCCAATGACACCTCAGCCAGTTCCAAGCACCTGCGCTATGCTGTTGTTGTGATGTTGCACAAGACAGACAAGAGCAGAGGTAGCTACGATGGCACAGAGATAGGCACGCGCGGTATTTGGAAGTCCGTCTCCAAAGGGCGCTCCTTCCCCAAGGGTGTCTACTTTAGCCCCTCTCACAGTATCCCCTTGGAGTGGGCAGAAGAGGACGGCAAGACCGCCTTGGGTCACGACTTTATGCAGTTGGCTTCCGTGGGTAAGACCAATGTTTATTACGTGGAGTTTGACGAGAAGGGTCGCTTTGTCGGTCAGGATGCTGACCCAGAGTTTGGCACACCTCCTCTGCGTCTCGTTGTCATGAAGGCCATACGCACAAATGACAAGAAGTACCCCGATGCTATCAGACCTGTCAGCGTCGATAATGAGGGTCGCCCCCTTTCTGCAAAGGGCGTTGTTCTCTACCCCACGGGGCACAATGTACGCATGCGCACTCGCGACCAGATTGGCGAGGGTACGAAACCAAAAAGACGCACCAGCCGCAGCTCTCGCAATGAGGACTAATGCCGCATAGTACAATGCGCAGATTTTAATTTTAACGATATTTATCACAGATCCATATGAAAAAGACTCTACAACACTCACGTCGCGCCTTCACCCTCGTGGAAGCGCTGGTCGCTATTGGTATTATAGGTATGCTGCTTGGGATATTCATGACCCTCTTTGTACCTGTCAAAACCATGCTTACCGCAGCACTCTCCCGAGAGCGCGCAGAGGAGATTATCACTGTGTTGAGGGCAGAGATGTCCCAGCTGCGCCCAAACGAAAGCGCAAGTGCTGGCGCAACCCAGAGCGCCCCTGGTCAGTACCTCACCACCTTTGACAAGTCCTTCTACTGGCTGCGTGGTTCTACACGCCCCTACACGAGCATTGTTATCTTTTCCTACAAGGCGGACATCAGCAAGAACCGCCGTGCCGACGGTTCTTATCCTCCCGTCCCACGTGGTAAGTCTGTTAACCCCGAAAATGTAGATCTCGTCACCATTGCCTGCCCCCTCAATAGCACCCTGCATCGCGATTCCATCCGTCTCGCAGAAGGTCCAGTCTACCTCGTACGCATGACCCAGCTGATAGAAAGAGGGAATGGTGAGTACCGTGTCGCCGCTAGCCCTGGTGTGATTGCCAATGCCTCCTCCCCAGAGCAGTTTGTGTCTGATCCAGAGGATGAGGACGCATGGGGTGGCGCAGTGCTCTACCGTGCAGAGTTCTTCCGCCTCTTCCCCAAAGACCCCAACCGCTACAGAACCAGAACATGGCGTCAGTTTGAGAAGCCTCTCTTTGAAGCTAATCTCTCTTTCCGTCGCTAAAGAGCAGTTCTTGCCCTTATTTCCTTTTCAATATTCTCTCTCTATTCATTCAGGTCATTAGCACATTATGAAAAAATCCCTTTCATGCCGCGTCCAGCGCGCCTTCACCCTAGTAGAACTCCTCGTTGCGATGACGATTACAACGATACTCGTCTTCATCATCCTCACCGTAACCAACCAGAGCGTAGAAATCTTCCGCGTGGCACGTGAAGATGTTGACACCAACTCCCGTGGCAATATTGCCCTCAATGCCTTGGTAAACGACTTCCAAGCCATTCAGATTGGCACTGGCTCTAATAACTACGAGTGGTTGTTTGCAAAGAGTGATGATACGGCATCCAGTGCTCTTTCTATCAAGAGGACGAGGACTCAGAAGGCGCAAAAATCAGCCATCCCACTTTCCGTAGAATGTCTCTTCTTTGCTAGCACCAAGGACAGAAACCCTGCCGTGAGCAGCAATAATAGCCTCCGAGAAAGCTATCGTCGCACCAAGGCGCACAACATCGACACACAGGGTGATGTGAATGCCGTCGGTTACCGCCTGCTTTACCGCGATGACGTTCTTCGCCCCGGTGAAACTGGTACCAAGAAGAAGACAAAAGGCAAAGTGGACGACTTCCCCCTCTATTCACTCTATCGTCAGCTCATCAGCCCTCGTGATGCCTACACCTACCTTATGGGTAAGAGCAATCTCGCCGCAGCCTATGAGTCCTACCGTGACGTGCAAGAAGGTAATTTGCTCTGCGAGAACATCATCGATATGAACCTCGTGTTCACCATCGATTACAATGACCAAGCCGTCCCCCTTGACACAGGACGCGTTTCTTACCAGCAGGTCTCTGTCCCCATCATCAGCTCCCGTGGCAGACAGGAAGATGTGCGCGTTAATAGTGATCACATCAGCGTCAGTGGTAAGGATTACGAAAACGCTCGCATCGTTTCCATCAATATCTCCTTCACAGTCGTGACAGAAGAGGGGATGCACTTTATTGAGCGCGTCCGCACAGGCAAGGCACGCATCACCGATAGAGCACAATTCATGAGCCGCTACACACGCACATACTCTGCACGCGTAGCCCCACCTCACTTTGGAGTCTAATGGGGGAGAGAAGAATTCCCCCTTCTACGTAATCCTTTACATAGCCCCCATGCAGCCGCTTCCTACTGGCGCCAGCTCAGCTTCACCACTACCGCCCGCAAAGCTCTATTTCTGGATAGACCCCATCGCGCGTAGCGGATATGAAAACATGGCAGCGGATGAGCTGCTCACCCTACATGGGGAAGCATGGCTGCGCGTCTATGACTGGCGATTGCCCGCTGTTAGCTATGGGCATTTTGACACGCGAGAGCAGGCAGCCTTGCTCTTCCCACCCAATGAGGGCGAGAGCATAGAATACATTCGCCGCTGGACAGGTGGCGGCATAGTAGACCACCGCAAGGGGCAGACATACACCCTGACACTGCCCGCAAAGCAGGGAGTCATGTACCCATCCAGCCATGATCTTTATCTCTGGATACATGGCGCATTGGCTCATGCTCTGCAAGCACATGGCGTGGACTGCGAGCTACTGCGCAGCGATGCCCCTGATGGAGGACGCGCCTGCTGGGCCAGCCCCGTGGCTAGCGACATCGTCAACCCACAGGGAATGAAGCTAGCAGGAGCAGGGCAGAGACGCTACAAGGGAGCTGTCGTCCACCAAGGACTCATACAAGAATGCCAGCCCTCCAGCGGATGGGAAAGCGTCCTTGCCCAAGGGCTCAGTCCGCAGGTCATCATTGTTCAGGGCGAAGAGCCCTATGCAGGCTTTGCCCAGCAGGTAGCAGAACTCGTGGAGAGCAAGTACCACTCTGCCGCATGGCGGGATGAGAGCCACGGCCGCAAGATACAATCCTAGTCGCCTCCATGTCACGAATCACCGCAGAATGCGAGGCGCGTATCAAGCAATCCGCTAACATCGTGGACTTGCTGGGGCGTTACCTACAGATACGCCGCGCGGGCTCCGCGTGGAAGGCCTGCTGCCCCTTTCATCAGGAAAAGACCCCATCCTTTCACATCAACCCCACGCGGCAGAGCTTTCATTGTTTTGGCTGCGGAGTAGGGGGCGATGCCATCAAATTTTTGATGCTCTTTGAAAACCTCAGCTACCCCGATGCCCTGCGTCGCCTTGCTGATGTCAACGGCATACCTATCATAGAGGAAGAAGAGAGTCCAGAACTCATGCGCCGCCGCCGCCAACGCCAGCGCGTGGTGGAGATTAACAAGCTAGCAAGCGACTACTTCCACCGCCTCCTCTGCCGTGCCCCAGAGGCCGCCCACGTCCGCGATTACCTCAAAAGCCGCCAGATCAACATAGAGATAGCCCGCGCGTGGCAGCTGGGTTGGGCACCCCATAGCATGCAGGACTTCACCCGCTGGGCACAGGGGCAGGGTTTTTCCCAGCAAAACCTCCTTGATGCCTACCTCTTGGGCAGCAATGAGCGTGGCAGCTACCCCGTCTTTCGCGACCGCCTCATGTTCCCCATCATGAACGTCAGAGGCGAGATTGTCGGCTTCTCTGGTCGCGTTATGGATGACCAAAAAGACCCGCGCAAATACGTCAATACCTCAGAGACCCCCGCCTTCCGCAAAAGTGAACTCCTCTTTGGTCTCAACAAGGCCACCTCCACCATAGGCAAAAAGGACATGAGCGTCCTCATCTGCGAAGGACAGATAGACGTCATAGCCTGCCATGAGAAAGCAGAATTACGCCATGCCGTGGCTGGTCTTGGCACTGCCTTCACCGATGAGCATGCCACCACCCTGCGCAAGTATGCCAAACGTGCCATACTCTGCTATGACGGTGACAAGGCAGGCATAGCCGCAGCAGAAAAAACATACCGAAAACTCTCCGCTGCGGGACTCGACGTCTACCAAGCCCTCCTTCCCATGGGAGAAGACCCCGACTCCCTCATCAACCAACGCGGTGCAGCAGCCCTTCAAGAAGCAGTAGAGCAAGCCCGCCCCTACCTCGAAATACGCTGCGCCCAAGAACTCGCCCAGCAGAATCACGATGCTGTCCAGAAAGCTCAATTCATCGACCAAATGGTAGACCTCGTCGCTGATATACCCGATAGCACGCGTCGTGACCTCTCCATTGTAGAGCTTGCAACACGCCTCAACTTGGGCATAGAGCTCATGCGTAGCAACGTCAACGACAATCTTGCGCAAAGGAAGCAGTCCCCCGCAGCGCGCAAGACATACGACAGCATGCAGGAGAGCGAAAGAGACCCCTTTTCCGAACAGGATAGCAGCGTCACTCCACCCGCGAGACCCATCGCTATGCATCCCACCATGCGAGGCATTATCCAGCTGGCAGCTATCAACAAAGACGCGCAGCAGCAACTCCTTGATCGCATAGAAGACCTCCACGAAGCCATAGAAGACTTCCCCGGTGGCAGCATCATTATGCGCTTTTTTGAGTATCTGCCCAGCCCAGGTGATGAGGTGCAGTGGCAGAACTTCTTGCACAACCTCAGCCCAGAAGAAGCCGCTGCTCTACGCGATATCAATCATGATGAGCATGAACTACGCGACATAGAAGACCAAGTCACCCTCTGCTGCGAAAAAACCCTTCATGCCCACATCCTGCAACAGATAGATCAACTCAAAAGCCAGCTGCGCAACCCCGCCCTCAGTGCAGCGGAGAAAGAACAACTCCTCACCCAAGTCACAGAACTGCGGCAAATGATACAATGAGCAAATCCCATCTCCAGCAGGGCATGTACCAAGGCATGACAGCTGGGGCTGGCATGCAGCTAGGCATGCGCATCCTACAGGCCAGCCAAATGGAGCTAGAGCAAATTGTCACCCAAGCCCTGCAAAGCAACCCCACCTTGGAAGAGCAAATCAGCAGCAGCCCTCCAGCAGAACAAAGCGCGGCACCTAGCAACTACAACTACATAGAACAAGTAGGGCGCAGCATCAGCCTACAAGAACACCTGCAAGAACAAATCCTGCAAGACAGCCACAGCCCAGCCCTCACTGCCGCAGCCCTAGACCTAGTAGAGCAACTGGATGAGCGCGGTTACTTTGACGAAGACAACCCACCCCAAGACAGCGAGGCACTCCGTCTCATCCAGAGCCTAGACCCAGCTGGCGTGGGCGCGCGCAGCCTAGCAGAATGCCTACTCTTACAACTATCTGCCCTAGGAGAAGGCAAGGGCATAGCCGCAGAACTCATCAGCCAGCATTGGCAGCAACTCATCCAGCACCGCTACGCAGATGCCGCCAAAGCCATGGACTTAGAAGAAGACGCCATACGCGGAGCCGCACACCGCATCGCGCGCCTCAGCCCCCACCCTGGTAGCAACTTTGCCCCTGTAGAGCAGGACATCATCATCCCTGATGTGGAAGTCATCGAAGAAGACCCAGAAGGGCGCGGGGAAAAGCAGCTCCTCGTCACCCTCACTGGCGCGTACATCCCGCAACTAGCACTCAACGCCGACTACCGCAGCATGATGGCAGAGCAGGCAGAGAACGCCCAAGTGCGTAGCTACCTGAGTCGATGCTTTCGAGAAGGGCGAGAACTCATAGCCGCCATAGAGCAGCGGCAGCACAACCTCCTACTAGTAGCAAGAGCCATCGTTACACGACAGAGGCAATTTTTTACAGACAAGCAGGGCACATTGCAGCCCCTGAAAATGGAGCAAATCGCAGAAGACACCCAGCTGCACCTCTCCACCGTTTCGCGAGCCGTGCGGGGCAAGTACCTCCACTGCAAGCGGGGGAGTTTTGAATTGCGTAGCTTTTTTGCGCAAGAGCTCGTCGGGGTGGAGCAGCGTATCAAGCAGCTTATCGCAGAGGAATCACCGCAGAGTGTATTGAGCGATGCTGATCTAGTGCAACTGCTAAGGGAAGAGGGCGTAGAGATAGCCAGACGCACCGTGAGCAAGTACAGGGAAAGATTAGGTATTTTGCCCGCCGCCCTGCGCAAGGGTTAGCCATGCGCCCTGCTTCTTCGGGGGATTTCTTTTCTGCTAGTCTGATTGTCAGACTTGCGCCTTGCATAGAGGGAGGGAGTTTGCTATATATAATCGTGTATGAAGGCAATGGATTTATCAAATTTTCGCGAGGAGTACTTGAAGGATAGCTTGCGACGTAGTAGCCTAGCGGCATCAGCTCCAGAGCAGTTTGATCTTTGGTTCAAGCAGGCTTTAGAAGCAGGTATCCCAGAACCTAATTCCATGTCTGTAGCCACAGCGACTAGCACGGGGCGACCCAGTTTGCGCACTGTTTTGCTCAAGTATTATGATGCGCGTGGCTTTGTGTTTTTTACCAATTACAAGAGCCGCAAGGCAGAGGAGATTGCGCAAAATCCGCAAGTTTCGCTCATGCTTCCTTGGGTGACCTTGGAACGTCAGGTCATCATCTATGGAAGAGCAGAAAAAATCAGTCGCACAGAGACTCTGAAATACTTTCTCACCCGACCACGCGAATCGCAATTGGGGGCGTGGGTGTCGCATCAAAGTCAAGTTGTCTCAACGCGCAAGCTTTTATTGACTAAACTGGTTGAGATGAAGAACAAGTTTTCCAAAGGCGAAATCCCTCTTCCTGATTTCTGGGGCGGCTATCGCGTCATCCCACAAGAAGTGGAATTTTGGCAGGGAGGACCGGGGAGGGTGCATGATCGCTTTCTCTACTCATTGCTCGCCGATGGGACATGGGACATTACGCGATTGCAGCCCTAGATAACGCGTATTAGACTTGCAAGCAATCTCGCAATCTGTTAACATATCGCTATGAAATTTCTCCCCCTCATCTTGGCACTGTGCAGCATGCTGATTCCCGCATGCAAGAATTCCCTGATGAATAACACCCCTATGCACCTGCAAGTTGACCGCAGTGATGACCCTCCAGGTCTCGCAAGTCAGCGTAAGGAAATGCGTGAAAAGCGTGAAAAGTCAGGTACTTATGCCAAGGGTGAGCAGGCTTATATTTCTAACGGCAAGGCTATGTTCTTTCGCCAAAATCCTGATTATTACACCAACCCTGAGGGGCAGATGGTTGAATCACAGACGGCCAAGGTGATTTTCTGTGAGGGACTTTACTACTTTGTACAGGCAGCTACAGGAGAACGCGGTTACATGCGTGAGTCTGACTTTGCACCCAAGGAAATAGGGCTTCCCGATAGCTCTCTGGGCATCATGGGAGAATTAGGCATCCCCACCGCTCCCTTGGATGGTGTAGAATACAATCCCACTTTGGACAACAGCGGACTCTTCCCCGGTGGAGAACTATTACCAGGTGGAGAGCAACCCGCAGCGCCAAAGCAATTGCAAGAGCGCAATACCGGTCGCGGTCAGGACTTTGAAAAGGCAAAGGACTCCATCAAGGATAATAAGCCCGCGCCTGCAATCACGCCACCAAGTAAACCTGCTCAGCCAACAGCCCCTGCCCTGCCAGAACCCTCTGGCTCTGGAGCTGCTTTCTAAGAAAAAGCCTCCTTGGCGGAAAGCTAGCAGCAGCCGTGAGTGATTGGGAAAAACAACTGCGCCCCTTCCTCCTTCACCTAGCAGTGGAGCGCGGTAGTAGTCTTAATTATCAGCTCTCTGTCCAGCAGAGTCTCACTCACTTTCTCCAATGGAGCGAGCAGCAAAAACTCTGCGCCACTGACTTGGGCGAAGATCAATTACGTGATTACATCAGCCATTTGCACCACTCGGGGAGAGCGCTATCTAGCTGCCGAGTCATGCTCGTCCATGTGCGGCAATGGTACCGCTTTCTCAAGAAAAGCGGCCTTATAGAGCATAACCCAGCGCAGCAATTGCATCTAGGTAAGATGACACGCACGCTGCCCAAGAATCTGCCAGTCCAGCAGGTGAGTGCCCTCATTGACAGCATAGATGATCAGCAAATCCCCTATGGATCTCGCGATAGGGCTATGGTAGAGCTCCTTTACAGCAGTGGGCTGCGTGTTAGTGAGCTCACTGGGCTGAGAGCTAGCCAAATTGACTGGGATGACAATTTCTTGCGCATCACGGGAAAGGGTAAAAAGACACGCTACGTCCCTTTGGGATCACGTGCCAGAGCCGCACTAGACCATTACAGAAAGCAGGGTCGCCCTCAATTGCTTGCCAAGGCGGCAGGGGGCACAGACCTCATTTTTCTATCCAACAGGGGGAGGGAGCTGACGCGATCACGCGTGAGGCAAATCCTCATCCAGCGCGCCAAGGAAGCGGGACTGGACATAGATATACACCCGCATGTGTTGCGCCATTGCTTTGCCACTCATCTCTTGGAGGGAGGGGCAGACCTGCGTGTGATACAGGAACTATTGGGGCATGCTGACCTTGGCACAACAGAGCTCTACACCCATGTGGAGCAAAAGCGATTGCAGAGCTTGCATCAGCAGTTCCATCCAAGGGGGAAAAGAAGTAGTGCCTACTAGCAAATAGATAAACTTCCCTTTGTTGGGTGAAAAATCATTATTTTTCATTCAACAAAAGGAAGTACATGCCTCTAAGCTCATCGTGACGAAGGCTGTCAAGTAAGTAATCTGTATAAATAGTGAGCGTAGCGAACGGCTTTATGCCAGATTAGGTCTTGACGGCCGAAGTGCGATGAGCTACGCAGGCGATGATTGGTGCCATTACCCACCCTCGTTATCGCGCGATAATTCTAAACACTAGACAAAAAACTACCGCCGCTTTTTTTCAAAAGCGGCGGTAGAAGTTTTTAGCGTGCAGTTAAGCTGCACTCGAACATTCTTTAGGCGAATGTTGCGAGAAGTGCTTGGCGCTGTGCTTCGAGTTCTGCGGGGAGCTTGTCACCCATGGATTCGAAGAGTTCAGTCTGGGACTGAAGTTCAGCTTGCCATTCGGAAGCAACAAGCTTGTTGTTGACTTCGAAGTCTGCTTCTGTGTACTCAATACCGTCTGTGTTGAGTTCTGCAAAGGAGGGAGAAACACCGAGGGGTGTTGCAACACCTTCTGTTTGACCGTTAACGCGAGCGAGAATCCACTCGAGCACACGCATGTTTTCACCGAAACCAGGCCAGATGAACTTGCCTTCTTCGTTCTTGCGGAACCAGTTGACGTTGAATACTGCAGGAGGATTAGCTGCCTTTGTGCCCATGTTGAACCAATGTTGGACATAGTCACCAACGTGAAGACCGATGAAGGGCTTCATGGCCATGGGGTCACGACGTACTTGACCGATAGCACCGAATGCTGCTGCTGTCATTTCAGAGCCCATTGTTGCGCCAACGTATACACCGTGGTTCCAGTCGCGGGATTGGAATACGAGGGGCATAGTTGTTGCACGACGGCCACCGAAGAGGATAGCGGAAAGGGATACACCTTCAGGATTCTTGTACTCAGGATCGAGTGTTGGGCAGTTTACAGCAGGAGCTGTGAAACGGCTGTTGGGGTGTGCGCAGTTGCGGCCACAATCAGGTGTCCAGTCGTTGCCCTGCCAGTCAATTGCGTGTGCAGGTGCGTCGCCGTCCATACCTTCCCACCATACATCGCCGTCGTCAGTGAGACCAACGTTGGTGAAGATGACGTTTTCCTTGATGGAATCCATCGCGATGGGGTTTGTCTTGTAGGAAGTACCAGGAGCTACGCCGAAGTAGCCGTTTTCTGGGTTGATGGCGTGGAATGTGCCGTCTTCGTGAGGCCAGATCCATGCGATGTCGTCACCGATGATGGATGTCTTCCAGCCCTTTTCTGCGTACTCTGTAGGAGGTACGAGCATGGCGAGGTTTGTCTTGCCACATGCGGATGGGAATGCGCCACCGATGTAGGTCTTCTTGCCAGAAGGATCGGTAAGACCGAGGAGGAGCATGTGCTCAGCCATCCAGCCGTTCTTGGCAGCGATGCCAGAAGCGATGCGGAGTGCGAGGCACTTCTTACCAAGGAGAGCGTTACCACCGTAACCGGAACCGAAGGAAATGATTTCCTGTGTTTCTGGGAAGTGTGTGATGTACTTGTCTTCATTGCAAGGCCAGGATACGTCTGCTTCGCCTTCTGCGAGAGGAGCACCTACAGTGTGGAGGCAACGAACGAAGTCGCCGTAGCCGTCACGCTTTGGATTGCCACCGCCGTTGTTAGCTTCGTCTTCGAGACGTGTAAGAACGTGAGCACCCATGGAGGCCATGATGCGCATGTTGACAACAACATAAGGGGAGTCAGAGATTTCGATACCAATCTTTGCAAGAGGGGAATCGATAGGGCCCATGCAGAATGGGATGACATACATGGTACGGCCTTTCATGCAGCCGTCGAAGAGTCCGTTGAGCTTTTCCTTCATTTCCTTAGGATCATACCAGTAGTTGGTAGGACCTGCATCTTCTTCCTTTTCGGAGCAGATGTATGTGCGCTCTTCTACGCGAGCAACGTCAGAAGGAGTGGAGCGTGCCAAGAAGCAACCGGGGCGCTTCTCAGGGTTCAGGCGGATGAAGGTGCCTGCGGCAACCATAGCATCGCACAATGTGTTATATTCTTCCTCGGAACCGTCGCACCAGTAAACGGAGTCGGGCTTGCAGAGGGAGCGAGTTTGTTCAACCCACTCAGCGGCTTTTTGATGTGTAGTGCCAGTGATTTTCATGGTCCTTCCATTATATCATATTTTTAAAAAGCTGGCAACACGAATTTGATAAACTTTTTTAGTAAATGTGACATTATTTTTAAAATATATTGATTTTGAGAATGTAGCGATAGGCAATAATTAGATGACTAGGGCTCGGCAATCCAGACGTAGGAATCCTCTCTGAATTTTGGCCACTGCATGGCCCCGCCAAGCAGGCAGTTCTCCTTTTGCAGGGCAGCGGTGACGCTTTCCTTAGTAGGTTGGCTGAGATCAGTGCGAAAGAGCTCTAGCCCCAACGATTGTCCCTTGCCGTCTATTTCTTCTATGAGCAGGGCAAAGCCAAATTGCCCGCCAGGTATTTCAGAGATGAGGATTTCTATGTCGTAGCTCTTTCCTTCTACTACGGTGAAGCTGTCGCCCGCAGTCAACCCACCCAGAGCACTGTTCCAGTGGGGGACGCCATCAACGGGGATGAAGTCGTAGTCCTTCTTGTCCGCGTACTTGCCCGCCTTGGCATCGGTCCTGTAGGCAGGGTTAGCGCCTAGGGCATGTGCGTCTGCTCCTTTTTCTAGGTAGAGGCTGGGGATGGCCCAGCCCGCCTCCAAGACTAGCTTTTTCCCAAAGCGTACGGCGAGCACATCATCACCCGCGCCAACAAAGCGGAAGCGCCCAGACTTTGGCGCGCGTACCTTTCCTTTATAGTGTGCCACCCAAGCAGAGGGCTGCACCTTGTCCTCGCAGCCATAGGCAATAGGTGCGTAGCGTGGATCACAAGCGGGTAGGATGAAGGTGCTGGCGTAGAGTTGCCTTGGGGAGCGGTAGAATTCTCGCAGCTCCCGCTCATTCCATCCCTTGGATAGGAAGCGGTGGAAAAGCTCCATTATCGCCTCAAAGCTCTGCGGTGTAATCTTGCTGGCTGCACCCGCAGCGGTCTGCTTGAGGTCATAGAATACCCCAGTCAGGGCAGAGCCGCCCGAGGTTTCAGAGCCGATGAGAGAGCCCTCGTCACCTATATCACCCACGCCATCTGTACCCCAGCCATTGCCTATGTCGCCCGCTTGTCCTATGCCCATCTCTGGTGAGTCGTCAAGGCTGGGTGCTATTCTATTGTCAACTTGGCTATCGCTAGAAAGGATAATATTAGTAGAGATGTTGCTGGGGGATGCGGAATCGCTGATGTGTCCTCCACAGGGAGGCACTGGCTTGGGCGTGGGTGGCTTGGGCTTCGGGTTGGGCAGGGGGAAGTATTTGAACTGCGCCTGCGGCTCAGCTGGAATGTGGATGAGCTGGTAATAGAGGATGAGACCTCCCGATAACAATAAGACCACGCATAGCAAGAGGGAGAACCAGCGTTGTCTCCTCATCTGCTGTAGACGTGCTATTTTCGCGTATTCTGATAATGGGATATGTAGTGACATAATAGTGAATGGGGGTTCTTCCCATTCACTATAGCACCAAGTAAGACAATATACATAGTAACACTTCTGTAACAGAGTGTTACAGAAGTGTTACAAGGGGGGGGCTGTGAGTTGATTTATCGGCTGGCTTCCCAGCTGGTAACAACATCATTTTCAAAGCTCACGCGACGCACGGGGCGTTGCACATAGTTGGTGGTAGTACCCATATAGGGACCACCGTACCAACCGGGGTAGCCCCAGTAACCGCCTACCCAGACGCTGTGGGTGTATTGGGGCTCATAGTCGGTGTAGATCCATTGGGAAAAGCGCTTCCCGTCCTTCTCCCCTTGGACAGGGGCAGCATTGGGGTAACCCCATGCCAAAAAGACGGCTTGTTGGGTCATGCCAGTACGGATTTGCCCCATGGTGACAAGTTGCTTGTCTTCCTGAGGCAGGCTGTTGTAGATGGCTGGATTGTCTTGGATGCGAGAAGCAGGGGTCGTCGAGCAGGAGACGAGGGCTCCCATCAGGCAGGTGAGGGCACTAAGGATGCAAAATCTTTTCATATCAGAAGTTTATCAATGAAAGAATAGTTAGACAAGGCGATTTTGTGTCTTTCGTCAAACAAAAGTCTATCATTTGCAGAAATTTATCATTGACAATAGCCTAGAGACTCACTATACTACCGCACCCGCTCAAGCTGCCTATCATAACAAGGAAGGGCTGCGGGCACTAGAGGCAGCTCCTTTCAATCCCACACCGTCTCGCCTGATACAAGGCAGACAAGAAAATAAATAAAATGATTAACGAACTCATTACAAAGATGGTAGATGCTGGTGTTCACTTTGGTCACCAGACACGCAAGTGGCACCCCAACATGAAGAAGTACATTCTCACACAGAAGAATGGCATCCATATCATCAACCTCGAGGAAACAGAAAAGTGCCTCAAGAAGGCCACTGACTTCCTTGCTGACATCGCTGCAAAGAACAAGAAGAT
This sequence comes from uncultured Akkermansia sp., assembly GCA_964371795.1. Lineage (GTDB taxonomy): Bacteria > Verrucomicrobiota > Verrucomicrobiia > Verrucomicrobiales > Akkermansiaceae > Akkermansia. The sequence continues at coordinate 17,730 of CAYJON010000003.1, forward strand.
TCTCTTCGTTGGTTGCAAGCGCCAAGCACAAGACGCAGTAAAAGACGCAGCAGAAGCTACAGGTCAATACTACGTCAACTACCGCTGGTTGGGCGGCATGCTCACCAACATGACAACAATCAAGAAGAGTATCTCTCGCCTTGACTGGTTGGAAAACATCGAAAAGCAGCCAGAATTCAAGTCCATGTCCAAGAAGGAGCTCGCAGCTCTTTCCCGTGAGCGCGAAAAGCTTCACCGCAACCTTCAAGGTATTCGCAACATGGGTGGTGTACCTCAAGCCATGGTTGCCATCGGTGCTGACCACGAAGACATCGCTATCCGCGAAGCACACATCCTCAACATCCCTGTTATCGTTCTTACCGACACGACAGCAAATCCTGATGCTGTAGACTTCCCCATCCCTGGTAATGACGACGCCGTGCGCTCTATCCGCCTCATCCTTTCTGAAATGGTTGACGCGATTAACGCCGCTAAGCCACAGGCCTAATTTTATAACAAGCAATTAACCTAATAGACAATCATGGCTGAAATTACAGCAAAAATGGTACAGGAGCTCCGCCAAAAGACGGACGCAGGTATGATGGACTGCAAAAAGGCACTCATCGAATGCGACGGCAACATGGACGAAGCAGTGAAGTTCCTCCGCGAGAAGGGTATCGCTAAGGCCGCCTCCAAGGCAGGTCGCGAAGCCAAGGAAGGCATCATCTCCACAATCGTTGACGAAAAAGATGGCGTCATCTATGAAATCAACTGTGAGACAGACTTCTGCTCCAAGGGCGACAAGTTCCAAACCCTCGTTGGTGAAGTAGGCGCAGCCCTCAAGGCATCTTCCGCAACAACACTTGAAGAAGCACTTGCAGCTAACATCAACGGTACAACTGTTGAAAGCTACATCGCTGAACAGTGCGCTGTTATCGGTGAAAACATGAAGCTCAGCAAGTTTGGCCGCTACACTGTAGAAGGCGCAGGCAGCATCACCTCTTACATCCACATGGGTGGCAAGGTAGGTGTTCTCCTCCTCCTCGGTGCAGAAAAGGCAGAAACACTTGCTGCTGACTCCATCACCGCTATGGCAAAGGACATCACTCTGCACATCGCAGCCTGCGCTCCAAAGAGCGTTGATTCCTCCTCCCTCGACGCAGCATTTGTTGCAGAAGAGCAGGAAATCGCCAAGGCTCAGCTCATCGCAGAAGGAAAGCCCGAAGCACTCCTTGAAAAGATTCTTCCTGGCAAGCTCAACGCTCTTTACAAGCAAAGCTGCCTCATGAATCAGGAGTTCGTAAAGGACGCCTCCGTCTCCGTAGAGCAACTCGTTGCCGCAAAGGGCAAGGAACTCGGTGATAGCATCTCCATCAAGGGCTTCATCCGCTTCCAGCTCGGAGCCTAAGAATACTTCATTCACACACTCCAAGTTTTGCCCCCTAGCAAAGCTTGGAGTGTTTTTCTTTCCCTATACTCTATACTATGATACTCGCACTCGCACCCATGCAGGACGTGACGGATCTTGCCTTTATGCGAGTGCTGCATAGACTGGGCTCTCTGCCTGATTTCTTTATCACGCCCTACTTTCGCAGCACGCCGACCTCCTGCGCCTATCTGGAGCAAAACCTACGCTGCGTCAATGAGAATGAGACAGGCGTGCCCATATGGGCGCAGATAGCAGGCAACTGCCCACGTGCCATTGTGCGTGACATAGGCACCCTCATGCAGTATCCCATAGCAGGTATCAACCTCAACGCGGGTTGTCCCTCGGCGCTGGTTAATCGCAATCATGCTGGGGCAGGGCTATTGAGAGAGCTACCCCTCCTACGTCGCATCTGTGCGGCTATGAGAGATGCGCTGCCAGCGGGCAAATTTTCCATCAAATGCCGCCTTGGCTGGGCAGATGCTGAAAAGGAGTATCCCACTATCCTCGATGAGCTGAGAGCCGCGCAACCCGACCAACTAACCGTCCACGCCCGCACGCGCAATCAGCTCTACAGCGGAGAGGCTGATTGGGACTACATCACCCATACAGTGCGAGAGGTCGCTAGCTGGGATCATCCCTGTCCCGTGATAGGTAACGGAGACCTTAATAATCCAGCGCAGGCTCAGGATTGCATGCAGCACAGTGGACCCGCTGGCCTCATGATAGGACGCGGAGCGGTGCGCAATCCTTTCATTTTTCGACAGCTAAAGGGAGGCGATGCTCCCACCGCAGAAGAAATGCGGCATTACTACTCCCTGCTCTTAGAAGAGACAGGTCGCATACTCTACAACTACACAGAGCGTGGACATTGCAATAGGGTCAAAAAATACCTCCAATACATCTACCCCAATCTTGCCTCCGAGGAAAAGGAGTACAAGTTGCGCCGCTGCACCACGCTAGCAGAGATGAGAGAACATTTGCTAGATATATCTTAAAAAGAGATATCATAAAAGTAATTGTGTCATAAAATATGTCAGTTTGATTTTTCTTGAATTGGAAAAGTCGGAATTTATGACGTAAAATAAATTTCTTTAATAGCAACGATTTAGTGTGTTGTTTGATAGTGAGATTATTATGTTAATAATTGAATATTATTTGTTATGGTTAATACAATATATGTTATTTTAACCTTGACTTTTGGGGCCTCATTTAGGTAGGCTTATACCGATACGTAGATATTTGCATCACAAAGTATGGTCTTGTTTTTTGCTTATATTTACATAACGATAAATAAATTATGCAAAGACGCAATTTCGTAAAAAGCCTGGCCGGTTTGGCAGGTCTAAGTATCCTGCCAAGCGCTGTGCTTGGACGTGGAGGAAAAATCCCCCCCAGTGGGCAGCTTACTAAAGGTATTATCGGTGTAGGCTCAATGGGTCGTAGTCACTTTGGCTATGACGGTACCCGCCTTGTGGCAATATGTGACGTTGACTCAAACCACCTCGACGCAGCCTCCAAGATGGCTAATGACAAGGTGAAGTGCTATCACGATTTCCGTGATTTGATTCATGATCCCAATGTGGATATTGTGCACATTGTCACGCCACCACATTGGCATGGTATTATGGCCGTGGAGGCAGCCATGGCGGGTAAGGATATTTTCCTTGAAAAGCCCATGACCCGCACCATAGGTGAGGGCAAGCGCGTGATGGAAGCTGTGAAGCAATACGGCAATATCCTGCGTCTTAATACTTGGTTCCGTTTTACGGATAACTTCTACGGCATGAATACCTCTGTGCCCAAGATTAAAAAACTGGTCGATAGCGGCATGCTAGGCTGGCCTCTCCGTGTTGTTGTCAGCAAGCACACAGGCTTTGACTGGAAGTTCTTCTGGACTGGTAAGGAAAAATTGGAAACGAAGCCCGTGCCCAAGAATCTAGACTACGACATGTGGTTAGGACCCGCACCCTTCAAGCCCTATAACCCACACCGCGTCCATAACACATACCGTGGTTATTGGGATTATGATGGTGGTGGTCTTGGTGACATGGGTCAGCACTACCTCGACCCCGTTCAATATCTCCTTAACAAGGATGATACATCCCCCATCTCTGTGGAGATTGATGCACCTCAACAGCATTTTGATGCTATTGGCACTTGGCGCAAGATTGTCTTCAAGTACGAAGACGGTTGCGAAATTGTTCTCTACGGTGAAAATCATGGCGCAGATGATAATGCCTATATCGAAGGTCCTAATGGTCGCGTCTACCCCAATTTTGAATGTGATATTCCCAACTGGGAAAAGAAGTTGGAAGAGTATCCTGATGTGTCACCACAGTACAAGTCCTTTACAGATTGTATCATGACACGTGATCGCTTTGCTCTTAATGAGATTAACGGCTTCCGCTCATCCACCATTGTCAACATGGCACTGGTTGCCCTGCGCCTCGGTCGTGATTTGAAGTTTGACCCTGTCAAGCTGGAATTCATTGACGACGATGCTGCTAACAGGTTGATTGATCAGCCTATGCGCGGACCATGGAGTATCTAATAGAACACGAACAATTTAAATTTATACGAAAAAATATATTATGAGAAAAGCAATCTTTCTCGCGTTGGCGTCGTGCACAGGAGCAAGCCTTTTAGCCCAAGTCCCAGCACCCGCCAATAGAACGGCAAAAACAATTGTTGCCGACTCTCTGGCAGCCCTTCCTGCAAAAAATCAGAAGGACTTCACTGCCATCATGGAAGGCCTCATCCAGACAAAGGGTGAAGCTGTGGGCATCTTGGCTGATATGAATGACTCTGTCAACAATGTGCAAGTTAATTATGCACTCGCTGGCCTCGCTAGTTATGTGAGTCAGAGCAATCAAGAAGAGGCGCGCCTCATTTTTGTCAACCGCATTTTTGATGAAATAGCCCAGACAAAAGATCTTGAGGTCAAGAAGTTCTACATTCGCCTCCTAGGTGTTTGTGCTCGTGACGAGATGGTGGACAAAATCGCCCAGCTTGCAGCCGATAAGGACTTGCAGGAGACGGTGGCCGATACCCTCATTGACATTGACACAGCAAAGGCTGACCAAGTTCTCTTGTCAAAACTCGATTCCTACAGCCAAGAGCTGGCTGCCCACATCATTGGTCAAGCGGAAATCATGGGTCAAGAAGCAAAGCTCATAGGCTGGTATCCAGCAGCTGATGCTGATACGAAAAAAGCCATCATCTACGCCTTGGCGCAGACGGGCTCTGCTGCATCTGTAGAGCTGCTCTTGCAGGCTAGCAAGGAGGCAAAGTATGACTTTGACAAGCTGGGCGCTATTGAGCGTTTGACCATCCTGCTGAAGCGTATGGCGCACTCTGATGCGGAACTGGTTATGCTGGCTGCTCAGGAACTCTTTTCTGGAGCAATGGCAGCTGGTGAGCTGCAAACAATGATTTCTGCGGTGGATGTCATCCTCGCCGTTGATGCGAAGAAGGCCAGACCCATATTGATCGCACTCGCCTTGGAAGAGAATCTCCTCCTGCGCGCAGGTGGTCTTAATCTCCTTGTAGATTACCCTGACAAGAGCATCTATGTGGATATTGCCCAAGCCATGGAGAAATCCAGCGATGAGGTAAAAAAGACCATCATCACCTACCTCGGTGACAATGATGCCAAGGGTGCCGCAAAAATCATCGAAGGCTACATCAACAGCGACAATGTCGCTTTGTCAAAGGCTGCAATGATTGCATCTGCTAAGATCCAGTCTGGTCCTGCCATCATCAAGGTGCTGGCCAAGAAGATGGAGGAGAGCAAGAATAATGATGTCATCAATACAGCCGCTCATGCCCTTAGTTTCACCAAATACAAGAGAGTGGATGCTATTGCTTACGCAGACGCCCTTGTCGATGTTGTGGAAAAAGGTACTCCCCATGCACAGGTGAAGGCCATTGACCTTCTTGCAGCACGCGGTGCAGGCAGCAGCTTTGCTAGCATTGCGGCAAAGCTCAATAGCCCCAATCAGGCCATTGCTCAGAGCGCGTTCAAGGCTCTTGCTTCCCTTGTGAGTGCAGAGCATGTTGACCAAATCCTTGATTTGTTAAAGCAGGCAAAGCCAGAGCACGTTGCATCCTTGCAAGATGCGCTTTATTCTGCCATGGCAGAACTCTCCGAGGGGCAGAGAGCATCCGCTTTTGCCGCAGCACTTGCCAAGATGGGTGATAAAAAGCCTCTTCTCTACAAGATATTCACACGCTTGGGCGATGTCAATACATTCAAGTTGATTGCAGAGGGCTTTAATGCAGCCTCTCCCGCTGATAAGGCATTGGCCATTGATGCGATGAGCAGCTGGGTTGGTCAACCTGTTTTCTCCTACCTCACTGACACCATCAATGCCAGCGCGCAGGGTGACAAGGTGGGATTGTGGCATGTCTACACCACCCTTGTTGAGACTCAAAAGATGACCAAGGAAAACAAGCGTATCTTCGCAGTTAATGTCTTGGAAAACTCCCCCGACATGCCTCAAAAAATCAGAGCTGCCCGCGTTATTGCTGAAACAGGCTCCTACCTTGGTATGCTGGCTGTAGCTCCCTTCATGGATAGCGCAGACGCTACGATGAAAGAGGCTGCTTCCATCGCTGTTCTGAAGATAGCCCTCGGCAACGAGAACTTCAACGGCCCACAGGTTGTTGAGCTCTTGAAGAAGTGCAGCGCAACGCTCAGGAGCTCCGATGCGGGCTACCAGCGTGAATCCATTGCAAATCATCTGAAGGTAATTGACCACACAGGTGGCTATGTTCCCTTGTTCAACGGCAAGGACCTCAGCGGCTGGAAGGGTCTAGTTGGCAACCCCCTCACACGTCAGCAGATGACACCTGATCAGCTTGCCAAGGCGCAGGTTGAAGCAGACAAGAAGATGAACGCCCACTGGTCAGTCAAGAATGGCAGCATGTACTTCAACGGACATGGTGACAATATTTGCACGGACAAGCAGTATGGTGACTTTGAAATGTATGTGGACTGGAAGCTCTACAAGACTGGCAAGGAAGCCGACGCTGGTATCTACCTGCGCGGTACTCCACAGGTGCAGATTTGGGATATACGCCGTACCAATGTTGGTGCCCAAGTAGGCTCTGGCGGTCTCTACAACAACACCAAGAATCCATCCAAGCCCCTCAAGGTCATGGACAATGAGCTGGGTGAGTGGAATGCCTTCTACATCAAGATGGTGGGCGACCGCGTGACCGTTGTCATGAATGGCGAAACCGTCGTAGACAATGTCGTCTTGGAAAACTTCTGGAAGCGCGATATTGGCATCTTTGTCAAGGAGCAAATAGAACTCCAAGCCCATGGCAGCGAGGTAGAATACAAGAATATCTATATCCGCGAGCTCAACGCACCAGTAGCGGCTACCAAGCTTAGCGAGCAAGAAGCCAAAGAGGGCTTCAAGCTGCTCTTTGACGGCGTGTCAACCAAGGGTTGGCAGGGCAATACACAGGCCTATGTTGCCGAGGATGGCTGCATTGTCATGTACCCAGAAAAGGGACATGGTAATCTCTATACCGACAAAGAATATAGTAACTTTGTGCTGCGATTCGAATTCTGGCTGACATCTGGGGCTAATAATGGTCTTGGTATTAGAACACCCATGAATGTGGATGCCGCCTACGAAGGCATGGAACTGCAGATCTTGGACAACGATGCTGACATCTACAAGAACCTCGCACCCTATCAGTACCATGGTTCTGTCTACGGTGTTGCCACTGCAAAGCGCGGTCACCTCAAGCCCTTGGGTGAGTGGAACGTGCAAGAAGTCATCGCCGATGGAAACAAAATCAAGGTGACCCTCAATGGCGAGGTTATCTTGGAAACAGACATCGCCGAGGCCAGCCAAAACAACACCAAGACACTTGACGATCAGCCCCACCCCGGTCTGCTCAACAAGAAAGGCTTCATTGGCTTCTTAGGACATGGCTCCCATGTCAAATTCAGAAATATCCGCATCAAAGAACTTCCAGCGAAGTAATCTTTGATTGAGAGAATTCTCACATTGGCTAGGTCTCACAGAAATGCGGGACCTAGCCTATTTTTTTACATGTACACCATAGTTGTAGCTTTACAGGTGCTTTAGTTTGTCGTATATTAGTCGCTTACTCTAACCCTATTTATACATTATGTCGCTCTTTGATTTTTTTAGAAAGAAAGAATTGCAGCAGATTGCTGTATTAACTGAACAGATAAAAGATCTTCAGCAGCAAGTCGAGAAGCTTTCGCCCTATCAAGAAATTCTAGATCTTGATAATGCTATCAATGAAAGACAGGCTGAGTATCATAGAAATGAAGCAATTTACCAGCAGAATTACAAAGCGCTAGAAAATCAGTTAGAAAATTTGCGATTTCAATACCAGAATGCTAAACATACTTACGATAGACTCAATTCTGAAATTGCTATATACAAAGAAGATCTTAATCTCACAGAATATGGAGTTTATGAGCCTCACTTTGCATTCGAGTGTTCAGATGACTATAAAGATGCAATTAAAGAGTTACGCATTGTCCAGAAGCGTTGCATAGCTAACGGGAACGCCATTATTGGTGGAGATAGCATCACTTGGAATGACAGCAAAACTCAAGGAGCCGCAATGGTAAAACGTCAGAAAAAACTGATGATGCGCGCTTTTAATGGAGAGTGTGATAGTTTCATAGCAAATGTGAGTTGGAATAATATCGAACGAATGCAAGAGCGAATACAAAAATCATTTGATGCTATCAATGGAACATATTCAATGCAAGGTATTCAAATTACTGAGTTTTATAAAAAACATAAATTAAACGAGCTGCAGTTGGCATATGAGTATAAGCACAAAAAGGAAGAAGAAAAACAGGAGCAACGCGCTATACGTGAGCAAATGAGAGAAGAGGCGCGCGCTAATCGTGATTTTGAAAATGCGCGAATTCAAGCAGAGCGCGAGGAGCGAAATTATCAAGCGGCTTTGGAAAGAGCTCGTCAGCAACTTCTACACGCCCACGGTGAAAAAGAGCTGGAAATGCAGCGCAAAATTCAAGAATTGGAGGAGCAACTCTTCTCTATTGAAGAAAAGAAGGCTCGTGTGTTATCCATGGCGCAACAAACGAAAATTGGTCACGTATACGTTATTTCAAATTTAGGCTCTTTCGGTGAGGGCATTTACAAGATAGGCATGACGAGAAGGCTTGACCCCTTCGATAGAGTTATCGAACTGGGCGATGCTAGTGTCCCTTTTCGCTTTGATGTCCACGCTATGATTTTTTCACATGATGCCCCAGCGCTTGAGGCAACCATACATCGTGCTTTCAATGAAAGGAGGGTTAATCTCATTAATACGCGCAAGGAGTTTTTCCATGTCACCTTAGATGAAATAGCACAAGTGGTCGAAGAAAACTGCGGACATATAGAGTTTACAAAATTAGCTGAAGCAGTGGAATTCCGCGAGTCGTATGCAATAAAGCTTAAAGCCTATGAGGACTATCAAGCTAGCCAAATAGAGCAAACTATCCTAAATGTAGATAGCTTTCCTGATACTGTATAGTTTAACTCATTGATGGATGGATTATAATGATTAAATTTTATTCGCTGCTTCCCGCCGCCGCAAGGATATGACTCATGAGTATTCCTACTGTAAAAAAGAGTGGCTGCTCAATTTCTCCTGAGTAGTGAGAGGTGCTTCGTTTTGCATCTCGAGCAATTGCTTGGCGTATGTTATCTAGTGTGATGGAGGTAGACGGAACACCTTTGTTGTAATTGGGAATATAGGTCTTTAGATGCTTTAAGCATTGATGCTTATCTAGCTGACGTTTCTCGTCTGCGAAGTGAAGAAGTAGCCAAATTTCAAATTGCGGGATGCTCATAGCTACCCCATGTTGAGTGCTTTGTTTTTCCCATTGTTTCACTTCATTTAGATCAACTGTTGTCCATTCATCTTGATCGATGACTATCCAAATTTCGTCCTTTTTCAGGATACGATTTACTTTGAGGTTTTTCTTCAATGTTTTAAGAACACCAGTAGGTGAGCTATTTCCTTTATCATGGTAGCATTTTATTGTTACAGTGGATACGAGTTGATTGATGCGACGGAAATAATCAATCTCTGTTCTTTCTCCTTCACAGGAGATATGAAAAGTCGGCTTATAATCGCGTGTGTTTTCATTGCGTCGCGTACTCTTGAGAATAGACATGAATGTTGATTTTCAAAAATTATAAAATGAGAGGAACGCCACCCATGCGTCCTTCAAGATAACTTTTACGGATTACCTTGTCGTAGCGGGCAGATTTGAATTCCGCCACGGATTTGAGACTGGAAGCCCCCATGTGATCTTTGTCCGTGAGCCATAGCTCATCCCTGCGGAATATATCTTGAGTGAAAAGCAGTGCATCATGCGTAGTGAACACTAGTTGGTTAGCATTTTCTTCTGTGCAATGTGACAAGAAATGTTTTATAAAATATCTCACCATAATGTGGTGCAAGCTGCGCTCTAGTTCATCGACAAACACGACCATGCCTTTCTCATGACAAAGCTTGAGCAAAGCTGGCAGCAAATCAATAATGCGGCGCGTTCCATCCGATTCCTCGTCCATTTCAAAGGGAATCAATTCCCCTTGCGCTGTGGGGTGCAGGGCGACTACCTTGCGGGCAATTGCTTCTCCATTATGAGATTCTATAGCAATATCTTGATTGCCAAACCAATTGAAAATCGCTGTTTCGTTCTCTTTAATATCTTTTGCTATACGAGAGAGCATTTCATTGGGTATTAATGTTTGCTCTGCATCTAGTGTTTGCAAGTCGAGGCGTTCGATATGCGTATCAAGATTGGAGAGTAAGTTATTAAAGGCTTCGCTAAAGACATGATTGCCCTTAACTATTGCTGCAATATTATTAGCGCGACTCCACGGTCCGATAATGAGTAATTTGTCCTTGAACCAGTTGTAGATGGGGGCGTATTCTCTCGCATTAAATTCCATCGATGATCTCAATATGAGTTGGTCATCTCGCGTGATTTTTGCAACGACATTGAGATGATCGGTTGTTTCAAAGAATTTTACCTGCCCTCCCTCCCGATTGAAAAGTACTGTTTCCTTCCTCGCTTGTACGTGTACAAGCCTCTCTTTTACTATCCTTTTACGTGTGAGTGAAACGCTGTATTCGTAGATGTCTTTTTCTACCAACATCATCACCGTAAAGGAGCTTTCCTTGTCTGCGTAATCAGAATCAAGACGGAAGTTTTTGACATGGATGTCGCGATTAAGTTTTGTGCCTTCGACAACGAGTCGTTGGAGGAAGGATAAAGCTTCCAAAAAATTGGATTTACCCGATGCGTTGGCGCCATAGAGGGCAGCAATGGGTAGAACTCTTGGAATATAACTTAGCGGTTTGTAAAGTCGTTCCCCGTGTTGTTTTTCTCGCCCTGCAAAGAGCGAAAATTCCTGTTTGTCACGGAAGGACATCCAGTTTTCTATAGTGAATGTGAGAAGCATATGGATTATTTGTGTATGCTTACACGATGATATAAAAAGTAAATTATGTCAAGATTAAAGTGAAAAAATCTCATTAATTGCAACAAGTAAGCGTTCCTTGTTCATGTATTGATATGCCTGATGGTAAGAGTGGATTTGAGTTTTTGTGATGAAAGATTTGAATGTTAGGTTCTTGGATATTTTTTCTATTATTTGAGACGACTCCTTTCGCGTTATTTCCTTTTGATGATGATTCTACCCTTCGTGTTTTTCTTCTGATTGGGGGCGAAGACAAAGACCAAGCGAGGCGTGCGGACAGCCTTTTCTACGTGGAGAGTGTAGACATGATTCTTGGATGATGCGCCTGCGTGCCCATCATGAACATCCTGTGCCACGAGCTCTTTGCCATCATAAAGCGTAATGGACTTGATTTTCAGAGGATCGCGCCCTGATTGATGCTGCATGGTCACGGTGTATGTCCCCTTCTTCTTCATGGGGATTTTGCCTTCCAAGGCTATGCCCTGCGGGTCGCCTGTTAACATGCTCTTGAACCAGCCGTTCTTGATATTAAAAGACTTTAGCCATTCTTTGCGTATGTAGCGCGCAGAAATTCCGTGCAGGTTATCGGGTCCCAGTTCCTCCATCTTCTTGGCATACTGGCGCATTTGACCCAACTGGGCGCGTGTGCCCTTCGTGCGCCACATGCCCAGTAACCCTGCGCATGCTGCTTGCTTTTGGCGGACGGAGTAGCGGTCATTCACAAGAATCTTGTCCACGTAGGCCATGGCCTCTGCCATGTCCATCTTTGCTACTTGGGCAGCCAGTTGATATTCATTAGTCCCCAGCGCATGGACATAGCCTGTCTCATCATTGGGATCGAGAGCCTTTGCCTGATCGGCAAATTTCTTGGGCAGCTTGATATGGGGCAGGTGGGCAATCTGTCCCAGAAGCTTGATTTTTTCTGTGCCTGTAGCTTGATTTGCCTTCGCGGTCAAGAGTCTATGCTGCGCAATGATGTCGCGACGCTCTGTGATTTTTTGGATAATCTCTTCCTTGGTGTGCTTTCTGAGTTCATGGCCAGAGAGGCTGGAGAGCATGACACCTTCTTTGCTCAGGAAGATGATGGCAGGGTAGCTCAAGGGATTGGGGATTTTGAGATTTCCGCGCAGCTTGGCTAGCTCTTCTTTTTGTGCTTCATTGGGTGTGCCATAACTAGGGTAGGCTAGAAAGACAGCATCACCCGATGCCTTGCTAACACCAGCATCGGCCATCAGATCGAGGCAGAGTTTTTTGCTGTAGTGGTCCCAGTCCTCGGCGTAGGTGAAGACCATGATGCCTTCTTCGCCTGATTGCCTCAGGGCTTCATCACCACTGTTGACCTGTGTTGCTGCCAGTGCTGCACCTGTTAAGGTGAATCCTAATAGGAATAATTGTAGTAAATTCTTCATCTTTTTGTTTCCTTTCTTATGCAGCTCTGTCTCCGTAGACATAAATGCCATTGAGGTGGAAGAAATTGGCCTCACCTCCGCGTTCTATGCGTATGTAGAGAGCCTTGGGCTTTTTATCCTTCAGATTGAGACGCATCACGCGGGGCGGAGCATCAGCCCCAAAATCATGGACATCTTGCCAAGAGCCCTCCGCCCCTGTCTCCGAGATTTGCACCTTGATATGGCGCATGCGCTCATCCTTGGCCTTTCTGCCCACAATAACCACACCAGATAGGCTGGCCATGCGAGGCAGCTTCACCACAACAAAGGGGTTTTTCTCCTTGCCTGTGTGGACATGCCCACCCCTTGGGTCTAGCACACCCGCGTGCATGTGGGGACTATCATGTTGGCAGGTAGAGCTAGCATAGATCAGCCCACCCTTTGATACCAATTCGCCCGCAAAGGGCTTGATCTTTGGCATATTTTTGATATGCCTATCCTTTTCTGGCACCATGGCCTGTAGGGCGTGGAAGGAATCAATGTCCCCCAGATTACCCGCACCGAGAATGGCCTTGGCAATAACATCCTTCATTGACACATCGCCACCCTGAGCCTTGCTGAGAGCGTCTACCATGGTCTGGGCGAGGGCGCTCTTCGCTGACGCATCTTGCTTTGCTGCCCAGCTAGTGCCCCAAGTGATGGCAACAGGCATCAAGTCAACCTTCTGCGTCAGAGTGCTAAGAAGCTCCCCATAGAAGCTCAGCATACTCGCCTTGGCATCATCGTTGCCCTCATTCATCCACTTGCTTTGCACATCCAAGAAGTCTGCCACCCCCCATGGGGCGAGACCCATGCCCAGAGCCGATTTCCAAAAATGCAGCGCAAGGGCGCGACGCTCCGCAGCATCAAGATCCTTTAACAGAGCTAATCCCTGATTTTTGAAGAGATGGGCGGCCATCTCGGGATACTGCGCAGCTAAGCCACTTTGCAATTGCTGCACCGCTTGAATGCGCGCTTGCTTGGAGGCATCTTTTGACAAAAATGAAAGGTAAGCACGCCATGCAGAGTAGCTGAGAGGCTGCTTTTTGATGGCCTCTTGGTAGAACTCATCCGCGCGCTTAGCATCGCGACCCTCTAGTGCCAGTGCCATGCTCTCTAAGAAACGCGACTCGCGCGTCTGCTTAGCATGCTGAGAGGCGTGAATATCATAGAGATGTTGCAGGGAGGAGAAAAAGCGAACGCCCGCCCATGGTTGCCAATGCAGCCCGCGCTTCCAAGAAAGAGAATAGGCTGGTGTCCACTTGTCCCCCACCAAGACAGTGTAGGCGCAGTGACCTGGTTCTCCCATGGTGGTGGCGGGCACACCATTACCAATGGCGCACAGAGCACCTAGGTGAGAAAGCGCACCGCAGACGCCCCCTGTCTCATAAATCATGCGCGGGAAGTTATTATCATACTCCTCACTGTAGGTCTCATGGTAATTGGCGTGAATACTATCACCATAGATATTATTCAGCCTGTATTGCGCGCGCCAGCACGCGCCCGTATAGAGATGATCGGGCAGGTGGGCATTGTCCAAGGCCCATTGAAAGCTGGCAATGCTGGCTCTTTCGCTCTTGCAATGTGTGCCAAGAAGCACGCGCATCTGGGAAAGCGTGATGCCATCCATGGACTTATTCATATAGCCCTTGCGCCAATTTTCTATAAAGTAAAGAGCGCGAGCGCAGGCCACCTCCATGTCACCATCATAGCGCGCAAACTCCAAGGCCGTGGCAACGGCAATATCGCGTGCGCGTCCCGCCTTCATCACCCTTGCATCCTTTTCTGCAATAGCTAGAAAAATACTCACAGCGCGCACAATGGGCGCAGCCTCGCCAGAATAGAGCATCGCCTCCATCCACGCCGCATCCTCCATCAGAAGGGAGAGACTGGCAGCGTCCTTTTCCGAAAAATCAGCAAAGCGCAGCGGTAGGGCAACTTGGGAACGCAGAGCGCGTAGCTTCTGCTGGATTTTTTTCAAAGCCTGCTTGCCAGTAGCGGGATTTTTCTTCTCCGATGCGAGCTGTTTTTTTGTCTTGTCTAATTCCTCCTTCCACTTATCACGCGCCTTGGTGAGTTGCGCCTCCGTCTCCAGAGCTAATTGATACATCTGCCACTGGAGAAGGGATTTTTGCAAGGCAGCATCGCTGCACAAATCTTTTGCCAAATCTGGCGTCGATTTGCCAGCAACAAAAACCGCCTCCAAGGAGGCTGCATGAGGATTTTTCTTTTCCCCCTGCGCCAACAGAGGTGAAAACAGGGCACTGGTCCCTGCAGAAAAGCTGATAAAAAGGGGTAAAAATCGCGACATGTTCATAGGAGAATATGCTACACTATAGCACAATCCCCCTTGAAGGTCAAACAGTGAATTCCATAAACCCGCATGGCGTCTACTAATCTATTAATTTATTATAAGCTCATATCCTGATTCATTCTTGGGCTCCAGTATGTCCCTGATTTGCGGCTTTTTTCCAGAGCGATTTTGCAGTGGCTCGTCACGCTGTCAGGATTCAATGGATCGACTAACGTCGTAACTTCTTAACTTTGATAGATATTTTGAATGTAGTCATGCCACGCCTTGGCGACCGTTGGGGCGTCCCACTGTTTGAAGTAATCTTTCCATTCTGGGAGAATATAGATAAGGCACATGCGATGCCTGCGCGTTTCATTTTTTATATCTTTGTAGTCATTAGAAGAATAATAAATGATTTTTTCTAATTCTTCCGCTGTGCACGATTTAACATGTTGAAATATTGCGTGTTTATCCTCGCTAGAGAGAGCTATCTGGTTAATCTCTGACTTGAGATAAACATAAAAAGCTGCTGAGCGTATCTTTTTCTCTGCTGCTGGCATATTGCTCATTCGATCAAGGTTGAGTATATTGCTCTTATTTTCCTTGTACATCATATTAAAATGCTTGAACATCTTAATGATAACTGGCAGCATAATTTCCTCTGTTTCAGAATAAGGAAGCATCTTCTCATAAGGATAATAGTCTATTGCGAGGCTGCGAAGGTATGATTGATATGCTTTGAATAATTCAATCGACTCTTTGCTGTAACGCTTTTGGAGCAGATTTGCATCGTAGGATAGCAGGTATTCGATATGGTGAAGATTAAGAAAATCTGGGAATTGACCAGAAAACATTAATTCCCTAATATGATCATCTTCCAAGCTGAGCATCAGGGTATCTATTCCATAAAATGTATTTACTTCCTTATTATAATGATCATTTGTAATTTCTAAAGCGCTTTTCAAATAAAGCAAGATCTGGGTGCTCCATGATAAAAAGAACTCAGCCTTATCATCTGAAGGCTCAAATTTGAGACTATAGCTTAGAGGTTGTCCTGATTTTTTATCAATATTGACGTACCTATCAAATTGCAAGTCGTCAACCTGTTCACTGCCAGATGCAAACAGAGAAAAAGTGGTTAATAATGTCAGTAATTTCATCATGCTGTTTTTCTAGTTAATGCGTTTAAGGATGCTTTGTGGTTTTTTGCAAGTATTTGATTTCCTCTGCTATCTCCTGCGCGGTTTGGGCTTTCCCATGTTATCGTAAGTGTAGGCGTCGTTGCCACCCAAGTGGTCGCACTGATTGACTGTAAAACCCTCTACCACAGCTGCGGTAGCTACTGTGTCACTAGTGAGGGCAGGGTTAGAGATGAGGCGTTTCATCAGACTGTTAGTATAACGTGTTTCATCTACAATAGTCAAGCTTCTTTCGTTTCAGCATAATTTAGCAAAGAATGCACTAGGCAATAGCGCTTGCCTCCTTATACATATCCCAGATATGTGGTTTCAATATTTTCTATAACTGATTATTTAAATGGAGGGCGATCGTGTTTTGAATAAATTCGGAATGGAGTAAAATTGATGAGAAAGGGTACAGTCGGAGTAAATTCAAAATAGCTGTATCCAATTTTAGTTACAAACTCATATTGATAATAAGATTCAGCATAATGGAATAAAGCTTCAGAAAAATCGGCTTCAGGTCTCTCAAAATTATTTTCTAAAATGATGTCAATAATACGAATTTGAAACTCGTTAGCATACGTTTCTTGATTATAAAGTGCTTGAATATCCACGATTTCTCGAATACATCGTTCCAATTCTTCATCTTTTTTAGCATAGTTTACATAAAATGGTGTGAACTGGAGTGCGTTTTTAGCTGGTGATAGCAGAATAGAATCACCATTCTTTGTTTTGCTTTGAATGATACAGTGCTGATTTAAATAATGCCAACTAAGAAAAGGTAAATCAAATTTATCACCTGTTATATACCCCTCTTGAATACTGATCTTTAAATAAAGTTTTTTAAATTTAACGATTGATGCTATTTGCATATTTTCGTCCGATTTTGCCACCTCTTGAATAATTGATTCTAATTCAGGGTAGGGGTTGTCAAGCTGGCTATAGGGAATCATTAGCCCCGAAATGGCAATGCAATTTATTTTGAGGAATTTTAATATATTCATCTTTGTAATGTTAAGTTAATGTGTTCATATTTTTGCCACCTTATTTATAGTTACTGATTCATCTTTCTCCCACTGTGAAATAGAAAAATATTTGATAAAGTTTTTGTTCAAAGGGATTTTTAGATTAATGGTAACAGTATCTTCATTAGATTGTTGGCTAACTTCTAAGTCAATCGTTATATAAGCTGTTTTTAAATTTTTAAAATTCGGGTTAATCCCGATAACGCAAGAATAGCTTTTTAAATATTCCTCAACCACCCTTGAGTATTCTTCAGGGCCACCACCAGAGATACCATGTACTGAATAGGATGTAGAAGAAGTGCTAATTAGATTGCCTACATGAATAGCTATAGATGGTTCGATTTTTTTAATAAATTGAGAATTTGAAGATAAATTTTCAAATGAAATAGAGTATATCATTCCTTTGTACGCATTTGAATATTTAGTGGATAGAATTATTTCTCCCCCTAAACCAGTTAAACCTATACTGTTTGCTATTTCTTCAATATTTATGTTCAATTCATTTTTAACAGCTTTGATGTTTCCAAATTCGGCAAATTTGAAATAATATTCTTTTTCTTTTTCTTCTGCGCTGATAGTTAAAGAGCTAGCGAAGGAGAATAAGATAACTAATACTATTCTAATATTTAAAGTAAAAAGATAATGATGCTTGGAATACATATTGATATTATATTTTTCTTGTTCATTTATAAAAGCAGTGCCTACGATATCACTGGTGAGGGCAGTGTTAGAGGCGAGGCATTCCATTAGACTGTTAGTATAGCGTGATTCATCTACAGAAATCAAGCTTCTCTCATCTGTTGTTACACAATTGTTACACTATAGGTACAATCTTACTCCCCTAGCATGATTTTCAAAAAAAGCTGCGTCACCTGTTTGAGGTGACGCAGTGATAGAAAGGCTTGATTGGAAAGTTTTTCTCTTAGTCGGCTTGGAGGGCTGCTATGAGCTCTGGGCGCAGTTCTTCCCAGGGCAGACCTTCGCGGCCGAGGTGGCCGTAGTTGGTGCTTTGGGAGAAGATGGGGCGCTTTAGTCCCAGCTCGCGTACGATGTCGGCGGGCTTGAAGGAGAAGATGCGAGCGATCTTTGCGGCCAAGGCATCAGAGTCCACGACGGAGTCGTAGCTGTGTGCGCTCACCATGATGGAGAGGGGTTCTGCCATGCCTATGGCGTAGGCTACTTGTAACTCACAACGGTCTGCTAGACCCGCTGCGACAATGTGCTTGGCAACCCAGCGGCACATGTAGGCGCTGGATCTATCCACCTTTGACGCGTCCTTGCCAGAGAAGGCACCACCACCGTGGCGTCCCTTGCCACCGTAGGTGTCGACAATAATCTTGCGTCCCGTCAGTCCAGAGTCTCCATTGGGACCACCTATCACAAAGCGTCCTGTGGGGTTGATGTAGAATTTTGTCTCCTCGGTGATGAGCTCTGCGGGGATGACGCGGCGTATGAGGGCTTCGCAGAAGCTGCGAATGGTCTTGATGTCGACATCCTCTGTGTGCTGTGTGCTGAGGACGACGTTGATGACTCTTTCTGGGCGACCATGGTCGTCATGTTCTATGGCGACTTGGCTCTTGCTGTCGGGGCGTAGCCAGTTGACCTCGCCAGAGCGGCGTACGCGTGAGAGCTCCATCATGATGCGGTGCGCAAACATGATAGGGGCGGGCATGAGTTCTGGGGTCTCGTTGCTGGCGTAGCCAAACATGATGCCCTGATCGCCTGCTCCCTGTTCTTGACCTTCCTTGCCTTCGGCAGGGGCGGCATCTACGCCTTGCGCGATGTCGGGGCTCTGTGCGGAGAGGTGGTTGGTGACGACGATGGTCTTGGCGTTGAATACGGGGTCATCATGTTCATCGCGGTAGCCTATGCGCTCCACGACGTCATGGACGATTTGATTGTAGTCTATAACTGCCTTGGTGGTTATTTCTCCCGCTAGTATGACGTGATTATCCTTGACCAGTGTTTCGCAGGCTACGCGACTCTCTGGGTCTTGGGCGAGGCATGCATCCAGTATGGCATCAGATATGCTGTCTGCTACCTTGTCGGGATGACCCTCTCCTACGGATTCGGAGCTGAAAATGTGACGTTTATTCATTATATAATTCCTGTTGCGCCAAGTGTAGCTTATTTCTTATACTTTGTAAAGCATATAAGAATGGCATGCGTATCTCTCTTTTGAATAAAAATATTCTGCCCGCAGACTTTTGGCTTGCATTCTGCCTGCGTCTGGATTAGTCTTGGACATGGACGCTATTCAGCTAGGATTAACTTTTGATGACGTGCTGCTACTGCCTTGCCTTAGCACGATTCTCCCCAGTGAGGCTAACCCCACCTCTCAACTTGTTTCAGGATTCCCCTTGCGCTTACCTGTGCTCTCCGCTCCCATGGATACGGTGACGGAGGCCGAGATGGCAATTGCCATGGCGCGTGAAGGTGGTCTGGGCGTGATACACCGCAATAATAGAATAGAGGAGCAAGCAGCCCTCGTAGCGCGTGTGAAGCGTTTTGAAAATGCTGTTATCACCCAACCTATCACGGTTACTAAGAATATGCGCCTCAGTCAGGTGAAGCGCATTATGAAAGATTGCGGTTTTTCTGGCTTCCCCGTGGTGGATGAGAATAATCGCCTTGAGGGCATTATCACTGGACGCGATATGCGCGTGTTTGAAGGTGGTGCGCTGGAAAAGATGCTGGTATCCGATGCCATGACACCGCTGGAAAGACTGGTGACTGGTAATCCTGATACGACTCCCGAGCAGGCACGCCAAATCATCTACACGAACCGTATTGAAAAACTGCCTCTCATGGACTCCGAAGGCCGCCTTGCGGGTCTGATTACGGAGACAGATATTCGCAAGCGCGAGATTTTCCAAGAATCAACGAAGGATGAGTTCGGTCGCCTGCGCTGTGGCGCGGCTGTAGGACCTGGTCCGGAGTTTTTGGACAGAGCGCAGGCTCTTCTTGCTGCTGGCGCGGATGCTCTCTTTATTGATGCGGCCACGGGTCACACCAGCCGCGTGATGCACGTGATTGAAAAGCTGCGCGAACTTTCTGACAAGCCCGTTGTTGCTGGTAACGTCGTCACACAGGATGGCGCACGTGACCTCATCTCTGCTGGTGCAAGTGCCATCAAGGTTGGTGTTGGTCCTGGTTCTATCTGTACGACACGCGTAATAGCAGGTGTGGGTATGCCCCAGTTTACCGCCATTCAAGAGGTGGCCAAGGTGGCGCGCCCTGCTGGTGTTACTATTATTGCCGATGGCGGTATCCGCTACTCTGGCGACGTGGTGAAGGCTCTCGCAGCAGGTGCTGATATCATCATGATGGGCGGCATGCTCGCTGGTTGTGAGGAAAGCCCTGGTACAGTGATTCACCACATGGGTCGCTACTTCAAAACCTACCGCGGCATGGGCTCTCTGGGCGCGATGCAGGCGGGCTCTGGTGACCGATATGGTCAGAATGCCAGTGGCAAGATGGTTGCAGAGGGCGTCGAGGCTCGTGTTCCTTACAAGGGTATGCTGGGTGATGTGCTTTATCAATTGGTTGGTGGTGTGCGCTCTGGCATGGGCTACCTCGGTGCTAGCAATCTGGAAGAGCTGCGCAATAACGCACGCTTTGTACGCATCACCAGCGGTGGTCTCAAAGAAAGCCATCCCCATGATGTTACTATCACAGAAGAGCCTGTAAACTACTCCCGCTAATCTCCATAGCTTATTTTTCTCATGAGTTACGATCTTATTGTTGTCGGTGGTGGTCCTGCTGGTTATGTTGGTGCTATACGCGCGGCACAGTTGGGCAAAAAGGTGCTGTGTGTGGAAAAAGACCGCACAGGCGGCACCTGCCTCAACTGGGGTTGCATCCCCACCAAGGCTCTGCTACGCAATGCAGAACTTTACCACACTCTCAGCCACCGCTCTGCGGAGTTTGGCATAGAGACAACGGGGCTCTCCGTCAACTGGGAAAGCGTCATTGCACGCTCTCGCGCTATCAGTGATCGTCTGAGTAAAGGGATAGAATTCCTTTTCAAAAAGCATAAGATTGAGCTCATGAGCGGCGAGGCTCGCATTCTCGGCACAG
This sequence comes from uncultured Akkermansia sp., assembly GCA_964371795.1. Taxonomy (GTDB): domain Bacteria; phylum Verrucomicrobiota; class Verrucomicrobiia; order Verrucomicrobiales; family Akkermansiaceae; genus Akkermansia. The sequence goes on from CAYJON010000003.1 coordinate 38,650, forward strand.
GCTCTGTAGAAGTCACCCTTGCTGACGGAACAGTGCAGCAGCTGAGTGCAGAAAAAGTCCTTATCGCAACAGGCGCACGCAGCAGGGAAGTCCCCGCCTTTGCCTTCAATGGAAAGACCATTATCAGCAGCAAGGATGCTCTTCTCTTGGAAAAACGTCCTGAGAGCATGATAGTCATTGGCAGCGGTGCTATAGGCACAGAGCTGTCCTATGTCTACCACGGTTTTGGCACAAAGGTCACCCTCGTGGAGGCTTTGCCCAGCATCCTGCCCCTTGAAGATCACGAGAGCAGCACCGCTGTAGAGCGATCCTTCAAGAAGCAGGGCATCACCTGCATGACAGGCGCAAGAGTAGAGAGCCTCAGCGACAACGGCGACTCTGTCACCGCCACCATCACGACAAAGACAGGCAAGACGCAAGAACTCACAGCGGACATTTGCTTGGTCGCGGTGGGTGTTGTGCCCGTCACTCCAGAGGCAGCAGGTGTTGACTTGGATGAAAGAGGCTTTATCAAGACAGACGCACGTTATCAAACCAGTCTTGCGGATGTCTACGCTGCTGGTGACTGCATAGGTGGTATTCTGTTGGCACACACGGCTAGCTTTGAGGCTGTACAGGCTGTTGAGGGTATGTTCAACCCAGAACACCAACCCCGCCGCCCCGAGCACGTGCCTAGCTGCACCTACTGCCACCCACAGGTGGCCAGTGTGGGCAAGAGGGAGCGTGAGCTCAAGGAAGCTGGCGTGGACTACAAGGTGGGCAAATTCTCCTTTATGGCATTGGGCAAAGCTGTTGCCGTTGGCGAGACAGAGGGCTTTGTGAAGCTACTCTTCGGTCGAGAGCATGGTGAGCTGCTAGGCGCACACATCGTTGGGGAGAATGCAACGGAGCTCATCGCTACACCGGGGCTTGCTCTGGAGAGCGAGTTGACCGATGCCGATATCCACCACATGATTATGGCGCACCCCACCCTCTCCGAGGCCCTGCATGAGGCAGTCCTCGCAGCAGATGGTATGGCGCTGCAGTCCTAATTTAATGCCCGAATCATCATCCAGTGCTCCTCTATTTAGCATAGTCATCCCTTGCTATGGCGCGGAAAAGTTCATCCAGACAACTCTGGATAGCATCTACGCCCAAAGTGAGGGCGACTATGAAATAGTCGTTGTACACGATGAATCCCCAGATGGTACGCTGGCTATTCTGCAAGCGCAGACTGATACTCGCCTACGCATCATTGACCAAAAAAATGCTGGTGAGTGCGGTGCAAGAAACCGAGGTGTGCGCGAGGCGAGGGGGCAGTTCATTGCCTTCCTTGATAGTGACGATGTCTGGCGCAGTGACCATTTGGAGCTCGCCAGAGACTTTTTCGCGGCACACCCCGACATACACTGGTACACCAGCCGACATGAACGCTGTAGCGACATAGAGTCGCAGAGCCTCAATGCTCCCTCACCCCGCCTTTCTGGGGGAAGGGAGGGATACTACCTCATTCGCTGGTTTTTGGAAGGTGACAAGCGCACTACCTGCTCCAACGTTGTTGCGCGTCGCAGCATACTAGAGGGTAGGGATTACTTCCCCCTTGGGGTCAAGATGCACGGTGATAGTGTGGGTTGGTGCCGTCTGGCGACAGAGCAACCCATACTTGGCTGCTCTGATAGAGTGACCATGCTCTACCGTATTTGGGGTGGCTCTGCAAGCGATAACTACCTACGCGCCTTCGAATCGCCAGAGAACAATGCCCTCAGCTACATGCAGGAGATGGCAGCCGCTGCGGATTGTAGTGAGGAGGCCGCACTCTTTTATAAGCATTTTGGCCTTGTCAACTGGTGGCAGCGCATATCAGGTGCGTCACTGTCCAAGTGGCTGCCAGAGATAGAGAGGCGCAGAGCCGTGACCGGCAGCTGGCTTTCGTGTGGGCTGAAGCTGGGCGTCCTCTGTCAACACCTCATTTGCCGCCTGATGCGCTTCTCTGTGCGTCGAAAGATGCTCCGCCTTGAAAAAGAACAACAAAGACTCATTCGTGAGTGGGAAAAATCACTCAAATAATAAAAAATGCTGTATTTTCTCTTGTTTTGCTTGACCTCAGGTAAAATTGGTGTAAAATATGCACCCGCTTAACTCCAATTTATAATATTATCATGTCCAGAATCTGCAACATCACATTTTCCATGCCCCGCAAGGGTCGCCGCATTCATCGCTCCGGTCTTGCTAAGAAGAAGGGCGGTATCGGTCGTCACGTTACAAAGACCGTTTCACGCACAGTTTATCCTAACCTCCAAGAAAAGCGTATCTGGGTACCAGAGCTCAATGGTAACAAGGGTGGCTACATCCGTATGAAGATTTCCTGCAAGGCTCTTCGCACTATCTCCAAGAACGGTGCCTACAACACCCTCAAGAAGGCTGGCATCCTCGTATAAATAAAACTACCCTTCGCAGGGTTCAAAAGATTTAAGCGAAACAGGATTTTCTCAACAGAGAAAATCCTGTTTCGCGTTTTTGCTGTAATTAAAGTCCATCTATTAAGTAGGATTAACGGCTAAAGTATTACCGGTTTGGAAATAATTATTGATTTTTCTATTTATTATTCAGCTTGTTATGATAAATTTGAAAAAAGATTCCAATTATTTTGAACAAATCCTACTCTATCGGTGTCTATAATTACAGACAGGTTGACCGACAACATCGGTTTCCCAAGCACAGGAGGCAATTAGGCTTTCAATCTTGGTTCAGTTAAGGCCCGTCAGAAAACAGAAAGAAATTCTATGGCTACACAGAAAACAAAAATCGCACTTCGTATCAACGACGAAAACCCCAATCATCACCTCTGGAATAATCGTGGTGTCTGGTGGTGCCATGTGACGGTTCATCGTGCTGACGCAACAGCCGAACGCCTGCGCTTTTCTCTCAAAACACGTGATGTTGACAGAGCACGCACCCTGCGTGATCGTATCTTTGCCGACATACAAAACCGTTTTGGAGAAGCAACCGTCTAATTTCTACCCTATTTTTAAAAGCTACATATAAGTGTTTATAGTTAAAAGGCCGCTACCTCCCTAGGGTAGCGGCCTTTTGAGTATGAGATTTTAAGGGAAGTTCTCTTAGCGCTTTGTGCGTTTGATGTGCTTGAACATAGCGCGGCGCAAGGATGATTCCTCACTGGTGGGCACGTCTGTTTCATAAGCCCATATCATGACACCACCCAGATTGTTGTCATGGACATACTGGGACTTTTTCTCAATGAGGTCGGGGCCGTTAAAGTAATGAGGCTTGCCATCCAATGTCAAGGTATTGTCACTGGCTTTGAGATCTGGCTGCACACGGCGTATCTTGCTGTATGGAGTCTGCACGTTCCAATCACGTGGTTTGCTCGTGTCATTGGAGTAGTAGGGGAGTCCTAGGATGATTTTTGCTGGATGCATGAACTTGCGTGCTGTCTTGTCGTCCGCTATGAATTGAGGCATGGTTGCATGTTCTCCCGCGCGGTCGTAGCTCATGATGTTGACGAAATCGAGTTGGTCGATGACGAGGCGATTGGGGATATTATGGTACATGAGTACGGCAGAGCTGATGCTCTTTCCATTAGCTCCAAATTGGTGACGTATTTCGCCAAGGAGTAATCCGAAGTCATGCCACTGCTTTTCGTCTGTGGGGTATTCCCAGTCTATGTCTACGCCGTCAAAGCCGCGCTTGTCCACATAGAACTTCAGCTGCTCTGCAAATAAGCGTCGCTTGGCGGGGTCAGCAGCGGTGGCGGCAAAGCCATCCTTGCTGTGCGCAACGCCAAGGATGATTTTGACAGGATTGTCACCGCGTAGCTCTTTGATTTTTGCAAGATCTTGTAGGAATTTGGGATCATTACCGCCCTTGAGGTTGCCATTAGCATCACAGGTGAGGTGGAAGTAGATGATATCAGTGATCATCTCCATATCGGAGGCACGTAGCATGTCGGCAGGAGCATTTTTTAGCCAGCCACTGCGGAAGTAGGGGACAATGCGTTGCTTGAAGGGGTAGACGCTCATAGAGCCCTTGGGGTCGGCACCATTGATTTTTACATTGGGGTCTGTGGCTGTCATTTTGCGCAGTGCAACATCAAAATCGGTGCCGCCTGCGACATTATGAGGTGTGTCAATGGCGAGCCAGAGGTAATTGTCGCCTTTCTCTAGGGCGATGTTGCCAGTGATGGTGATGACCTTGTCCTGTCGCTTGACGGTGACATTGGCGGGGATGGCGCGGTCACTTTCATTTTCGGCATTGGGGGAGAAGAGGGGACTGCTGCCGGAGTCAAAGACTTTAAAGTTCTGGGCTGCTCGCTTGGAGTCATCTCCAATGAGACCAAAGCGCATTGTTTTCACAGCAGCCGTCTTTTTATCGCTAACAATCTTGATACGCATCACGGCTTGATTTTCCATGTTTGCGTAAAGGATGGAGTGGGTCTGAGAGGCGTTGACTTTGAGCTCTGCCTCAGCCAAGGGGCTCAGTGCAATGAGAGAAAGTGCTCCATATTTTAGGGTGTAGAGGATAGGATTCATACTAAGTAGTTAGTATTAGCATAAATTGCTAATACTAACAAGAAAAAAGAAGTGATAATGAACACGCAGAGAAAAATATCTATTTCATAATTGAAAATCGTAATTTTTTTACGATTTGTATTCTATTTTGCTTGATATAATATCTTTTTCGCTTATACTGTGAGAGGTAAATTATCGCAAAATCATGTTAACAAAAATCACACTTGAAAATTTCAAAGTATTTAAGGCCCGTACTGAAATTGACTTTGTAAAGACAAACTACGCTTTTCTTCCCGAGAATGTAGCAGACAATGATGTGTTAAAGGGGACTGTTTTTGTTGGTGCTAATGCTTCAGGAAAATCAAGTGTTTTGGAAGCCATGAAATTACTCTTAGAGTTGTTATTTGGCATTCCAAAGCAAGGCGCGAATAAGCAAGTAAGCCTTCTGCCTTGGGGTGCATATCTCGCACCTATGGAGCTTAAGTTTGATTTCCTTATTTCTGGAAAAAAAATCAGTTACTATTGGAAATCTCACTTTCAAAACAATATACTTGATGAGCAATTGTACGTAGATGGTCATCTCGTGATGAAGCGAGAGAATGATTCTGCCCTGTCAAAAATAGCCGACCGTGAAGGGATTTCTTATGATAAATCAGATGTCGCTGATTGTGTCCTTTTTTTGCGAACCTTGTATTTTAACACCAAATTCCAAGGTCATGAAGTTTTGCAGGAATGGATGCGCTTTTTGTCGCGTTCACTCTATCTTCACCAAATAGATTACGATTTAAATTTTTCTACTGAGTACAACGAGGCAAATATTTATCAATACATAAAAGCGAACGGTGCAGATGAGTTTAATGAGTTTTTTGAGAAACATCGTATCAATCTCTCTATTGAGCTAGAATCAATAATGGAGGAATATAAGCCTGTTTTAAAATTTAGCAGATCGGTTGCACACAATACTGATGAAAGGTGGCATTTGCCAGAATCTATGGAATCTACTGGCAACAGGTCACTTATCCGTTTGCTGCATGTTTTTTTCTTGGCTCTCTCTCGCCCATGTATGCTCATTATTGATGAGTTTTCTAGCGGTCTACATAATGATTTAGAGGAGCTGTTGCTCAAATATTTTATGGGGCATTCCTCCTATAGTCAGATTTTCTTGGTAACGCATTCAACAAATTTACTTGATAATTCAATTTTGCGTCCCGATCAAGAGTATGCGGTAGAGTTCTTTGAAGGGAAAGGCAGTGCCGTCTTCCGCTTTTCTTCAGAGCAACCACGCTTAGCGCAGAATGTCGAAAAAATGTATCTCAATGGTGTGTTTGGCGGTTTACCAAATTATAGGCATAGCACTGATGATGAGGATTAACCCAGATAAGAGGATTGGACATGTACTTTTCCTTGTCGAGGGGGAGCGTACGGAATTTCAGTATTTAAGACGCATTTTTGAAAGATTACTCAACTATACATATTGTCAAACAAAGCGCAATGGTGAAATAAAACTATCCAGCCTCCATGATGAGCACTCCTGTGTGCTCGTATTAAATACATCGGGTAGCTATATTGCCAGTATTGCAGAAGGGGGAGAGCATGCACAAGAGGATCTATTTTTTTCTCGTTTGCAAGCTCGCCTCAAGGGGACTGGATTTCGCCTAAACGCTGCGCGCATTTATTATATTTTTGATAGAGATCCGCACTCTAATGCTTCAGCTGAGAGAATAAAGAGCTACTTGTCACGTTTTTCTAATGCAACTGACAATAATGAAGATCGCGCTGGTCTACTTCTATTAAGCTACCCAAGTGTAGAGGCGCATTTGGTTTCGCACTTTATTTCGATTGAGGGGCAAGAATTTGAGCTTGGTAAAGAGCTTAAACATCAACTAAATGAATGGAGGAGCGTACATAATTGTCAGCTGAGTCACACAAATAAGGGTACATTATTGCATGCTACCGAGGAATTCTTGAGTTTTTTTGAGAGAGAGTTAGCTTATAGCTTCGAGCTGGATAAACAGAACCATGGATTGGAATTGTTTGAGCATCAAGAAGCCTACTACCAAATGAATTCAAAATTTAAACTGATGTCACAATTGGTGCAAGCTTTGCTTGATTTGGGTATTATTGCCTGTGAATATTAAATGTTTTTTTGCTGTTTTCAATAGACTCGTAAAAAACTACCCCTGCAACTCCTCTACAATTTCTAGGCCGAGCTCGCGTAGCTTTTTGAGGT
>CAYJON010000004.1:0-44343 GCA_964371795.1 uncultured Akkermansia sp.
GTTGCCAAAGATGCTACTTTCTCTATTATCAAGTGAATCGTGTATTATCATGATACAAAGTGAGAGCATCATTATGTCCAGTTGGTTTAATAAATGTTAGATTTTTATCTTAAATTATTTACTTGAATATGAAAGACTGAGAAAGTAAGATATTGGGATGAATTATTTTACACTAGCACTCGCCGCATTGATCGCCCTTCCCCTGTCTGCCCAACACAAGACCTTTGTCCAGCAAGACGTAGAAGACATAATTAATTCCAACAATAAAAATATTTTACGACAATTTTACGTCTCGCCTGATGGTCGTTATCTGATAGGGAGACGCGACAAACCCGTGGGAGGAATCGCCCCCTTCGTCCTTTTTGACAATGCCAAACTACGAGGCTACGACATCGTCAACGCCAGCAGTATTTTGTATTTTGATCCATCTAGTCGATATGTCATCCTTTCATCGTATAACTGGGAAAAGAATCCCCATGGTTACCCCCAAGCCGTTATTGTGGAGATGGCTACAGGTCAGGTCATACCTATCGAAAGCGATGAGCATGTCTCAGCCTCCTTTTCTCCTAGTGGCAAATACGTGGCACTACCTGCGCAGCGCACATCATTCGTCGAGTTTTACGACATGGAAAAGCTAAAATCCATAGGAAAAGTCCCATTAGGTCAAGAGGATAGTGCCAATACCGTTGTCTGGGCAGGTGACAATAAAATCCTTATTGCGATGCGAGACCGCATACGCGTGGTGGAAGTGCCCTCGCTACGCATCATCAAGGATTATCCAGTAGCTGGCGGCATCTTTGAACTGAGGGTAACATCCGACAAGCGCTTTGCCGTCTATTCTGTGCAATCATTTATGCAAGGGCAGTCACTAGAGGCTTTTTACCAGATTGACTTGGAGAAAGAAAAATCAGAGCAGATCATCAAGCATAGGCCGCGCTCTTTCACCTTTTCATCAGATGGCAAAACCCTCTATTTCACTAATGATAGCAGTTATACACATAAATATAATTTTGATACACGCAAGGCGGAATCATTGAAGTGGAAGGGCCAAGTAACCGATATAGTGTACTTTAATGAAAACATGGCCATCCTCAGCGTGTATGAAGATAGCGACTACTATTTTGTCCCCAAAACAGGTTACAAGTACCCCCTCAAGGGTAATGTCATGGCAAGCGCCTTTGCCATATGGCCCTCCCCCTACAGTCCACATATTGCATACAGAACCTACAAAGAAGAGCTCTACATATTCAACATAAACACCAAAAAACTAGTAAAAACCAAGCACAACGCTCTCAGTGCAAAATTATGCTACGTACCTGACGGAAAGAGCGTCATGGTCATGACAAGCGACTATAAAAAGCCCGTCTTTGTCACACTGCCTTAAATTCAAAAAAAGCTCTCCATTCTTTGAATGGAGAGCTTTTTTGAGGCTGGTTATTTTGACTCTAACATTCGCACCGCCACCATTGCTTCCTCATGCCCCTGAGCTGCAGCTTTGTATAGCAACTCAAGGCCTTTATCCCTATCCAGCGCAACGCCGTCTCCTTTGAGATAGCGTACAGATAAATAAAATTGAGCATTAGCATCGCCAAGATTGGCAGCTTTTTCCCATAGCTCTATAGCTTTTTTAGTATCTTTTTCTACGCCAGTTTCAGTTATGTAACATTTACCTAACTCAAAGCATGCAGTTTCATTGTCTTTTCTTGCAGCCTCTTTCAACAAAGCAACAGCCTTCGCCACATCTCTTTCGTTAACTGGACCATACAAATAATTCATAGCCAGAATAGTTTGCGCACCAGGATTTCCTTGATTGCTCGATTGTTGCAACAAATGAGCTGCTGTTTCGGGATTTGCGCTTACTCCATAGCCCTGCATATACCTCAATGCGAGGAGGAATTGTGCATCTGAGTCCCCTTGCTTTGCTGCCTCATGTAGAAGAGAAATAGCCTTCTCCTCATTCTGTGTGACACCCTCCCCATTCACATAACACAGGCTGAGGTGATACTGCGCTCGTGCATTTCCTTGTTCGGCAGCTTTTTGAAGCCAATAGAAAGCTTTCTCTGCATTCTTTTCAACGCCATTACCATCCTTATAGCTCAGACCTAGTGCATATTGCGACTCATCATATCCTTGCTCTGCTGCTAGTAAAAGCCAATAGAACACCTTCTCCACATTCTTTTCAACACCAATTCCATTCATGTAGAACACACTAAGATTATGCTGTGCTTCTGCATATCCTTGCTCTGCTGCTTGTAGAAGCCAATAGAAGGTTTTCTCCATATTCTTTTCAACACCAATTCCTTCCATATAACATACAGCGAGGAAAGCTTGAGCCTCGGCAAGCTTTTGTTCTGCAGCTTTTTGACACCAATAGAAGGCTTTCTCTTCATTTTCCGCAACACCAATTCCCCCTATAAAGCACTTACTCAGGTTATATTGAGCTTTAGCATTTCCTTGCTCGGCTGCTTTTTGAAACCAATAGTAGGTTTTCTCTTCATTCTTAGTGACGCCAGTTCCATTCCAATAACACTCACCTAGATAGGATTGAGCTTCAACATCTCCTTGTTCAGCTGCTTTTTGCCACCAATAGAAGGCCTTCTCGTCATCCTGTGTGACACCAGTTCCATTCATGTAACTCATACCTAAATCACGTTGTGATTTAACATCTCCTTGCTCGGCAGCTTTTTGCCACCAATAAGCGACTTTCGTCAAATCCGCTGCACTATCAGCACCTTCTTTGTAATGCGCCACCAAAATACGTTGAGCATCAATATTTCCTACTGCCGCAGCATTTTCAAGCAAAAATATCCCCTTCGGGATATCCTTGGGAACATCTTGCCCCTTTAGATATAAAAAACCCAAGGTATTCATTGCACTAGGATCACCTTGATCTATTGCTTTTTGTAGCCAATGTAGGACTTCTTTCATATCCTTTGCGGTTCCTTGCCCCGTGTAATACAGGAAAGCTAAAGATGTCTGAGCGTCCACATCTCCCTGATGTGCTGCTAATTGATAATACTCAAATGATTTTTTAAAATCCTGAGGCAGCCCTATACCCTCCGCGTAGAGGTATGCGAGCCTTCTTTGACCTGAGGCAAGGCCAAGATTAGCAGCGCGGGTGATGTACTCCACGGCTTTGGGGATGTCTTGCTCCACGCCTATGGCTTGGAAGTAACGCGCCCCTAGTTCTGAGAGGGCTTCGGGCTTGTTTTGCGCGGCCAAGCTGTTTAACTCCTCCAGAGAGTAGTCTTCCCACGCGCGTTCTTGCGTGGCTGTTGCTTGGCTAGGGGTGGATTCTTCTGCTAGGAGTGGCAATGCACCCATAGTCATGCAAATTAATGCAGTCTTTGCTGTGTTTTTCATATGAAATTTATTTTGATTCTATCTCTTGAAGCATTTTTATGGCATCTTTCTGTCCTTGAGCCGCTGCCTTTTGCAACCACTCTACGGCCTTCTCCTCATTCTTTGCTACTCCAATTCCTTTCATATAATACATGGCAAATTTTAATTGCGCGTCAACGTCTCCTTGCTCTGCAGCTTTTTGAAGCCAATAAAAAGCTTTTTCTTCATTTTTGGAAACGCCCTCACCTTTGAAATAAACGTGAGCGAGATTATATTGTGCTGCAGCATAACCTTGATCAGCAGATTTTTGCAATAAAGAAAAATTTGTCTCTAGATTTTTATTTACGCCTAGTCCAAAATAATAACACACACTGAGATTAAATTGCGCTGCAGCATCACCTTGATCAACAGCTTTTTGATACCAGTAAATAGCTTTTTTTAAGTCTTTTGTGACGCCTTTACCTTCAAAATACCATGAACCTATCAGAGATTGAGAACTAGCTTTTCCTAACTCCGCCGCTTTCAGAAAAAAACTAGCAGCCTTCTCAATATTCACAGTGACACCTATGCCATCTCGATAGCAGACACCCAAATTGGAGCACGCCTCTACGCTATCTGATGCAGCAGCTTTTTTAAACAATTCTATACTCTTCGCCATATCGACCGCGACACCATGACCGTTTTGATAAAAAAAGCCTAAATTGTTCATAGCATTGGCATCTCCTTGATTGGCAGCTTTTTGACACCAATAGAAGGCCTTTTTCATATCTTGTGCGACGCCTTGCCCCTCGAAATACATGAAATTCAAAGAATTTTGCGCTTTCGCATCTCCCTGATGTGCTGCTAATTGACAATACTCAAATGCCTTTTCATAATCCTGAGGCAGCCCTATACCCTCTGCGTAGAAGTATCCAAGCCTTCTTTGACCTGAGGCAAGACCTAGATTAGCAGCGCGGGTGATGTACTCCACGGCTTTGGGGATGTCTTGCTCCACGCCTATGGCTTGGAAGTAACGCGCCCCTAGTTCTGAGAGGGCTTCGGGCTTGTTTTGCGCGGCCAAGCTGTTTAACTCCTCCAGAGAGTAGTCTTCCCACGCGCGTTCTTGCGTGGCTGTTGCTTGGCTAGGGGTGGATTCGGCAGAAAAGAGCGGCAAGGCGCCCATTGTCAGTAGTAGTATAGAGTAAGCGTAAGCGTTTTTCATAGGATTATTTATTTTCTAAAAGTTGAGGTGTGAGGCGTATGATTTGCACGCGCTCTGAGGTGGGTTTGACGGGCATGGTTTTGCCAGAGGGGAAGCGCAGCATGTAGCTCTCTTCCCCCCCCAGAGGCAGGCGAAAGCGTACCATCTCTCGCACGTCATCGGTGGGGACAGGTAGTGTTCCTTTGCCAAGAACACGGCCTGTGGATTTTTCCACCAGCTCTACGGTGCTGGGATTCTCGTGGCGTGGTTGGAGGTCAACCATGACAAGCTGCGTGTTGGCGTCCTCTGGCTTTGCTGTGGCACGGTACCAGTCATCCGCTAACTTTCTGTAACGCTCACTGACATCATCTGCGCCCACAGTTTTGTTATCAAGAGCCCATACGATGACAAAGTAGTCCTTGTCGCCAGTGGCCTTTTTACCATTGACGGCGAGGACGCGTTGGTAAAATTCTTTGGGGTCAAGCATGCCTGCGGCTTCGAGCACCCATGGGGTGTCAAATTGCTTTTGACCAAACTCCAGCATGCGCCAGCCGCCATTCACCCAGACCTCTGCCCAGTTGTGATTGCCCTCCACATGGTCCCATGTTGCCACGCCCACCAAGCGGGCGGGGACACCGAGGGCACGCATGGTACTCACCAAGGTGATGCTCAGCCCAGAGCAGGAAGCCTTCTTTTCAGCCAAGCATTCTTCGGCATTCATGCAGGCCTTGCGGCGTTCTATGGTGTAGTAGATGCCAGTGACTTCTGTCATCAGCGGGGCGACGGTAAGGGCGACTTCTTCGGCTGTCTTGCAGTCTTTGATATGGGGAAGGAAAAGTTCTTGCAGGCGCGCGCGGGCGTCGCAGGGTATCTCATCTATCACCTGTGTGGGGGTCAAATACTGTTCGCGTATATCAGCGGGGATATCGCGGGTCCAAGGAAAATCTGTTTGGATATTGGCATGTGCGGTCATAATAAGGGCGGGGAGGCTAAGGATAAAGCTAGTGTTATTCATACTTAGAAAGCGAGTTTAAGGAATTGATGGCATTTTTTATTTTTTGTGATGAGCTGATGTAAATAGCAAACTCATCTATGGTGACGCTACCCCCCATGGGGACGCCTTCTTTGCGAAACTGCATTTGCGAGGGCATGGTGTCCTTGGCGGAGAAATGGAATTCCCTCAAGCCTGTGCTCTGGGCTAGCTGGGCTATATTGTCTTCATTCACCCCACAACCTGCCATGATGACGATGCGCCCAGCCGCTTGCTCCACCAACTGGGAGAGCAGCTCGCTACCCTGCGGTGCGGTGGCAGCCTGTCCCGAGGTGAGGATGCGGTCAAAGCCCAAATCAATGATGCATTGCAGTGCCTCCATGGGGTCACGGCACACATCAAAGGCACGGTGAAAGGTCACAGAGAGCCCTTCGCAATGCTCCAACAATTGCTGGCAACGCGCCACATCGACATCGCCTTGGGCTGTCAGCATCCCAAAGACGACACCATGAACGCCTAATTCTTTACAGAGATTGATATCAGCAATCATGCTCTCTATTTCTAAATCACTGTAAAGAAAATCCCCAGAGCGGGGGCGTATTATCACGTTCAAGTCAATATGCAAGTTCTTCTTAGCGAGGACTATTTCTCCGTAAGAGGGGGTTAATCCGCCTTCTGGCAAGGCGGTGCATAGCTCCACTCGCTTTGCTCCTCCTTCTTGCGCTGCTAGGGCGCTGAAGGCAGAATTGGCGCAAATCTCTATCAGATAAGGTTTATCCATACACTATCACTCTACCTGATAGTAGAGCACTTGGCGAGTCAAAAATGATAACAAAATCTCTGGAAATTTTCTTGAATAATTTGCGTAATCTGCTAAAGTGTGCGCATGCCCAAGGTAGCCCTCCTCCAACAGACAGCAGTTGCTAACACTGATGAGAACAAAGCCGCACAGATGCGCTCTATTCGCGCCGCTGCTGCAGGTGGTGCGCAGATTATCTGCACGCAGGAGATGTGTACCACCCTTTATTTTTGCCGTACGCAGGATGTGGATCTCTTTGACACAGCGGAAAGCATACCTGGTGCATGGACAGATGAGCTCTGCGCACTGGCCAAGGAACTGGGCGTTGTGCTGGTGGTTGCGGGCTTTGAAAAGCGTGCCACGGGGCTCTACCATAACACGGCATGGGTCATTGATGCGGATGGCAGCTTTATGGGCAGCTTTCGCAAGATGCACATCCCACAAGACCCCGGTTTTGAGGAAAAGTTCTACTTCACCCCCGGTGACTTGGGTTACAAGTGCTTTGAGACGCGCTACGGGCGCATTGGTGTTCTCATCTGCTGGGATCAGTGGTATCCCGAGGCAGCACGCCTCACCGCCATGCAGGGCGCAGAGATTATTTTCTATCCCACGGCCATTGGCTGGATTCCAGGTGAGGAGGAGCTCTACACCGCGCAGCACTGCGCATGGGAGACAGTACAACGTGGTCACGGTGTCGCCAACACCTGCTATATCTGCGCGGTCAATCGCTGCGGTCAAGAGGGCGAGACCACCTTTTGGGGGCAGAGCTTTGTGTCCGACTACTGCGGCATGATTGTAGAGAAAGCCCCCGTCAACGAGGAGTGCATCCTCTACGCTGATCTCGATTTGCAAAAGCTAGAAGACCACAGACGCATTTGGCCCTTCTTCCGCGACCGTCGTATTGATTCCTACGGCGGCATTACAGAACGTTGGGGCAAGTAAAGCATGTCCGAAGAGCCTCAGACCAAAACAGAATTCACCTACCCCAATCTGCCCATCGCGCAGCGTAGGGAGGAAATCATTGCCGCGCTCAAAAAGAATCAAGTCCTCATTGTTGTGGGCGAGACAGGTAGCGGCAAAACAACCCAGCTGCCCAAGATGGCTCTGGAGGTCGCGGGCAAAAGACGCGGCAAGGTGGGCTGTACGCAGCCACGCCGACTGGCTGCTGTGTCTGTGGCACGCCGCATTGCCGAGGAAGTGGGTTGCGAGCTGGGTAGCTATGTGGGTTATCAGGTGCGCTTTGATGATCGCAGCAATCGCGATACAAAGCTAAAGCTGATGACGGACGGTATCCTGCTAGCGGAGACGCAGGTGGATGCCCAACTGCGCCAGTACCACACCATTATCTTGGATGAGGCGCATGAGCGCAGCCTCAATATCGACTTCTTGCTGGGCTACATGAAGATTTTGCTGACAAAGCGACCTGATTTGAAGCTCATCATCTCCTCCGCCACCATGGATGCAGCCGCTTTTTCAGACTTTTTTGAAAACGCACCCATCATCCACGCAGAGGGTCGCACCTTCCCCGTGGAGATGCACTACATGCCCGCCCGCAATGAGGATGAGGAGCTATCAGAACATGTCTGCCGTGCGGTGGAGTGGCTGAGTGCCTATGATGAAAAGGGCGATGTCCTCGTCTTTCTCCCCGGTGAGAGGGAGATTAGAGAATGCGCGGATGATTTAGAGCGTCTCGGCCTGCGTAGCACCCATATCCTCCCCCTCTACGCCCGATTAGGCTTGGCAGAGCAACAGCGCATCTTCCAGCCTAGCCGCACACACCGCCGCATTGTGCTAGCCACCAATGTGGCAGAAACCTCCCTGACCATACCCGGTATCATCTATGTGATTGACAGCGGGCAGGCGCGTATCAGCCGTTATCTACCAGGGCGACAGATACAGCGTCTCCAGATAGAAAGCATCTCCAAGGCCAGCGCTCGCCAGCGTGCAGGGCGTTGCGGACGTATCTGTGAGGGCGTGTGCATACGACTCTACAGTGAGGAGGATTTTGACTCTCGCGATGACTTCACTGACCCAGAAATCAAGCGCAGTTCCCTTGCTGGGGTCATCCTGCGCATGAGTGATCTGAAGCTCCCTCCGCTGGGAGAGTTCCCCCTGCCTGACCCGCCCAGTGCCCGTCTCATCAATGAGGGCTACCACTGCCTGCGAGAGGTAGGTGCACTCACCTCCAAGAACAAGCACCAACTCACCCCCATAGGAAAGCAGCTAGCACGTCTGCCCCTTGACCCGCGACTGGGACGCATGCTCATTGCAGCGCAAGAGCAGAAGGCTCTGCCCGAATTGCTGGTCATTGTAGCAGCCCTCAGCATCATGGACCCCAGAGAGCGTCCCCATGATAAGGCCGCCCTAGCAGATCAGGCACAGGCGCAGTGGCGCAATGAGGAGAGCGACTACCTCTCCCTGCTTTCCCTCTGGCGCAGCGCGACAGAGTTCCAAGAAGGACGACGCGGGTGGAAGCGCAACCAACTGCGCCGCTGGTGTCAAAAACATTACATCAACTACCTACGTATCATCGAGTGGCATAACCTCGTCCACGACCTTGCCACCACGCTGGCACAGAGCCTGCGCTGGCGCATACCCGCCCTACCCTCTGAAGCAGAGCAAGCCATCCCTGCCATGATACACCGCAGCGTGTTGGCAGGTGCGCCCCTCCAGATAGGATTCTACCGTCCCGAGGAAAAAAACTACCGCGCGACTGGCGGCAGGGAGTTCGCCATCTTTCCCGGTTCTGGGCTTTTCAAGCGCAAAAAACGCCCTGAATGGCTGATGGGTAGTGAGTTGGTGGAGACGACACGACTCTGGATGCGACGCTCTGCCGTGCTTGACCCTGTCTGGGTGGAGCAGGTTGCGCCTCAGCTTTGCAAGTACCACGCCTATGATCCCCATTGGGATGAGAGCAGTGGACAGGTCTACGCCAAGGAGCGTGTCAACTGCGGTGGGCTCACCATCATTGATGGTAGGCGCATCAGCTACGCCCGTGTCAATCCCGCAGCGGCACGAGACATTTTCATACGCGAAGCCATCATGGAAGGCAAGCTCAAGGACAAGCAAGCCCCCTTCCTGCGCCACCTACAAAAAAGGCGCGAGGAGGTGCGCGACATTGAGGCAAAGCTACGCCGCCGTGACCTGCTTTGGTGCAACGAGGGGGTGTACTCCTTCTTTGACCGCGTGCTACCAAGAGACATCGCCAGCGAAAAAGCCCTACGCCGTTGGCGTGATAAGGCAGAAAAAAGCGACAGCAAGCTGCTCTTCGTCCCCTACAGTGACTGCGTCTACCCTGGGGAAGATAATGCGCCCGAGGAATTTTATCCCAATGAGGTCTTTATTGCAGGGGATGAGAAAAACGGCTACCCTGTCTACTACTGTCATGACCCTGGTGCTCCCGATGATGGTATCACCCTTGGGGTGCATGTTGACCAGCTAGCGAGCTTCCCCGATTGGCTGTTAGGGTGGAACATACCAGCCCACCTCGCCCATAGGGCAGAAAGCCTCCTACGCCTCCTACCCAAGGACCTGCGCATGCACGTCCACCCGCTAGCACAGGCAGCGGAGAGCTTTGCAGAGCAGTGGTATGACCGCGCACCAGATCGCCCCATAGAGCAGGCTTTGGCGGAGTTTGTCTACAAGCGCACCAATGGAGAAAAGCTCTGCCACGCGCGCCAGTTTGAAGGTGCGCCCAACTTTGCCCAAAAGCTCCTCCCCGAATATGTGACAAAGATGTGGGTATGCGATGACGACGGCAAGGAGCTGGCCATGGGCATAGACCCCGAGGCTCTGCGCGAAAAGCTATCCAGCTACAACGAAAAGCGTTTTGTCAAGCAGGCAGCGAAGGAGCAGAAACGCCACTTTTCTGACAGCCCCATGACACGCTGGGATTGTGGAGAACTGCCTTTGAGCATCCCCATAGCCAACGCAACAGGTTACCCAGCCCTCACAGAGGAAAGCGAACGCGCTGTCAAGGTGCAGGTCTTTAACAGCGAAGCAGAAGCAGCTGTAGCACACCGTGCGGGCGTCATACGTCTCGCCCTGCTGCGACACGGTGACTTTGTCAACCATTTCCGCAAATCACAAAAACTGCCCATCACAGATATGGAGCAGCGCATGTCCCTCTCCACCCTAGGAGTTGCCCCCAAGGGGAATATTACAGAGTTAGTACATTGCGCCATGGAGGGCGCGATGCACCTCGGCACGCATCCGCTGCCGCTTGGTGGGGTGAAACTCCCCCGCAATGCAGAAGAGTTCGACCGCAGCTGCCTGATGTTGCGAGAGCGACTCTACGACATCATCAAAGGTCCCATGGCACGTCTCTGGGCTCGCTTTGTGGAGGTGGACAAGGCCATACGTCTCTACTGCCTCACAGCGGGTCATGATAGGTACGGAGCGCAGATCGCAGAAGAACTCCAACGCCAGTGGCAATGGCTAACGCGCCCGCACTACCTCACTAGCGCAGGCTATGCCCGCGTCACTGACCTAGACCGCTACCTGCGCGGTATC
This sequence comes from uncultured Akkermansia sp., assembly GCA_964371795.1. Classification (GTDB taxonomy): domain Bacteria; phylum Verrucomicrobiota; class Verrucomicrobiia; order Verrucomicrobiales; family Akkermansiaceae; genus Akkermansia. The sequence continues at coordinate 10,825 of CAYJON010000004.1, forward strand.
TTAGAGCGTCTCAAACGAATCAAGGAACAACCCGCTGTCCGAGAATTGGAGCGCATCAAACAACTCGACGAGGCCATAGGCTACTACTATAGCCTACCAGAGTGCATGGCAGCCTGTGATGCAGGAAAGTCAAAAATCCTCCCTCCTTCCCTACTCCACTATGGTTATATGATAGAGGAGTACCGCCTCAGCCTAGTCGCCCCCAACCTCGTTATCAAGGGGCGCGCCTCAGCCAAAAAACTAAGCGACCAACGTCCCTTCTAGACCATGTCTACTCCAGAGTATTACCACATAGCCTTCGCTGCGGATAGAAACTTTTCCGTCCCACTGGGGCTCGCCTGTCTCTCTCTGATACAGAATGCTGCGCCTACCAGTCATTACCATATACACGTGCTGGGTGTGGACGTGGATAGAGAGGTCTTAACCACATTGGATGAAATATGCGAGCAATCGGGGCACGTCATCAGCTATTATGATGTAGATAGTGCGCTAAGGGATGTGATGAAGACAGAAAAGTTCCCCAGCGTGGCCTTTGGTCGCTTTTTGCTACCCGATATTCTGCCAGCAAATGTGGAGCGAGTCATCTATACGGATGCGGATGTGATGATTTGCCGTGATTTGGCAGAGCTATACACTATAGATATGGGAGATAAGCTACTGGGTGCGATTGAGGAGCTAGCACCTGTCTGGAACAAGGATTTTGCCAAGCATCATAAGCAGTGGGCAAAGCACTTTGGCATTGCGGAGGAAGGTAGCTTTTACTGCTATTCAGGCTTTTTGCTCTTTAACCTCCCTGCCTGTAGGCAAGAGAAGCTCAGCAAGCGCATCATGGAGCAAGCCGTGCAGCATGCGAGCAAGTTTGCCTACCCTGACCAGCATGTGATGAATGGGGTCTGCGAGGGACGCTTTCTTTCCCTCTCCCAACAATACTGCGTCATCCCGCACCTTTACGCCTATTATGGACGCAAAGCCCAAGAAGTACTTGATTGTCCTCAATTGAGCATCAGTGCAGAAGAATTACACCAGTCGGCTACTGCCCCCTCCATACTGCACTTTGCCAGCAGCAGCAAGCCCTTTATTCTCTTCCCGCCCAGTGGCGGTAATGCCCCATTTTACAAACTCTGGCGCAAATCGCCATGGAAGCACCGCATCCCCTACCTACCACATCGTATGTATCAGGGGATAAAGGTGAAAAACTCTCGCAGCATGCGCTACCTCTTGCGTGTCTTGGAGATATTTAGTTACATCCCCCTTGCCTATCCCATTTGGTGGAAGCTAACTAACCTTCTACCAGAATCTCTGTTGACACGCGCAGGTCAGTTTTTTAACTGGACATATCCCAGAAGATAGGTCATCATATCACCCATACCTATTATGAAGCGTCAACATATCATAGATGAGCTACGTGAGGCACTTGGGGGGACTGCCACCAGTGGTGCTGCCGCACTGGCTCTTGATAGTGTGCTGCTCGCCCTAGAAGAGGGACTACGGGAAGATGGCGTGGTAAAACTCTCTGGCTTTGGCAGTTTTCGTGTTCAAGAATCCCCCGCACGCCGACTGCGTCATCCCAAGACTGGTGAGCTCTGTACCATCCCAGCCCAAAGAAAAATCAAGTTTCGCCCCTCCCCCCAACAGCAATCATGTCTACCCTAAAGCAAGTCACAGCCCTGCTGCTCCTGCCCACATGGTTGATTAGTTGTCAAGAAGGAGAGGAAGAGCAGACAGAACGTAAAGCCTACTTCACCACAGAGGTGAAGGCTGCGCCCAACCCAGAGAAAGTTGACTTAGAAAGCCTCCTAAAAAAGGAGTTCGAGCCCTCAGACTTCGACAGCAATAGCATCCCTCAATTTGAGCTCTATAGCAAATACGCGGGCGAGGATATACACCAACTCACTGGCATATCGGGACGCAATCTCATGCTCTGCTTTACAGCACCTTGGTGCCCCCACTCCCAGCGCATGCAAGATGCGCTCAAAAATCTAGCCACGCAAGCACAGGGTGACCTGCAAGTAGTCATCGTTGATGCCGACCAATACCCCGTGCTTGCCCATGACTTTGGTGTGAACAAGGTACCCACCACCTTCCTCTATGTGGAAGCCGTTAGGTTAGAAAAAATCGAAGGCAGTTACTCCACGCAAAGCCTCACCAAGTACATTCAACGCATTCTATCCCCCTAATCAACCCAAGCCCCCCATACGATAATGAAAAGCATTCTATCACTAGCCCTCCTCTGCGCCCTGCCCGCCCTGTCTCTTTCAGAGCCACCTTTGGGAAAATCCCGCAGAGATGTTACCAAAGAACTCAAGGATAACAAAGAGCTCAAAGAGCTGCCCAAAGATCGCAAGTCAAAGAACTGGTACTACACCCATACCCTTGCAGAACCCATAGCCAATGAAGAGTGGACAGTGGGTTTTGAATACGACCGAGGAGGTAAAAAATTGCTCCGTGTCCATATGGAAACAGGCACAGGCATCCCACTAGACCAGTTTGACACCACGCTGAAATCCTACTATGTCCACCTGCTCAATGCAGTGAAAGCTCATTGCCAGCTTCCAGCACAGTCAGATAACACTCCTGAGTTCAAGGTAGATTCCAATCTTAAAAAAGGTCTTATCTACCCTGTGCATGGCTTCCGCAAGGGACTTTATATCTACACCATGGTGCTGCGCTATGATCGCAAGACAAAGAGCGTCTACGTTGGTTACACCATAGCAGGAGAAGCAGGTGGTGATAATAAAACAGCCATGGGCACCAAAGGTCTCCCCAACGATGAAGGTGATGCCGCAATCTGGGAAGATGTCCCCAAGTGGTCAGGCCTACCAGATGATGATGATAAGAAGAAGAAAAAAGACTAAGCACTAATATGGGGCGCTTTTCATCAAAAAACTCTCAAAACCTAAGCAGCTGGGACTGCGCCATTGCTGTGCTCATGCTAGGAATCACCCCCATCGCCATCGACTATGTCTTTGGCGATAGAGGTGATTATAAAGAGCTTATCCCCATGGTTGCGGGGGTTTGTGTGGGAGCTTTTGCGGTTTTCCTCCTCGTCGCCTTGACAGGCTGGCGAATCATAGGAAAAATCGTCAACATCCTCGGCATCGTATTGACTATCTGCTATATTGTCATTGCTGTACAAAAATGGCGCCAAGCAGACCACTACCGCAACACTCAAAGTGAAGAAGCAAGCGAGTAAAAATTACTCTGCGGGGATGAATTTGTTCACTTTATCATAACCAACTCTCTCTCCAGCCAAGCTGCCATCCGATGGGATATAGCCTACTTGCTTGGAGTATTTTTCCCACTCTTGTTCGACTCGTTTGATAATCTCTGGCTGCTGAGCAGCTAGGTTATTCTGCTCGCGCATATCCTCGCTCAGGTCATAGAGTTCCCAGCCTTGCTGAGGACTGGTGTAGACTGCCTTCCAATTGCCTAGAAAAATAGCGCGCTTTTCAACAACTTCAAAGTGAAGAACGTCATTAGCATCTCTTGCTGGGTTTGAAAGAATAGACTCTCCATAATAGGGAGCTAAGCCAGTATCCCCACCTGTCTTGGGTAAGGTGATACCTGCACTGTCGGCTATGGTAGAGTAGATATCTGTGACATGCAGGAGTCTGTTATCTACACCACCCTGCTTGTCAAACCCCGCCCCTGCGATGATGAGTGGTGACCTGATTCCGCCCTCGTAGGAAAGACCTTTGAAGTAACTAAATGGGGTACTAGCAGTTTCTGCCCACGCTGGTCCCATAGATACAGAAGAATTAGGTCGACCCATATTTTCTAAAGAATTATCAAAGTTAGCCTGCACATATTCAACAGAGCTACCAGGGTACTCTTCTGGGCGAATTTTGGAGGCTCCATTATCACTCATAAAGATGAAAATGGTGTTTTCGTATCGTCCAGTCTTCTTTAGCTCCTCTACGATTCTACCTAGAGAGTAGTCCATGTATTCTACCATGGCAGCATAGATTTCCATCTGGCGAGTTTCGCGCTTTTTTTGATCCTCACTCAGTTCATGCCAACGGGGGTATTTTGCCATACCTGCGTTGGCTGGGGTGTCTTTGGGAACAATACCCAGCTCTTTCTGTCTAGCGAGTCGTGACTTTTTGATCGCATCGTAACCACCATCATAGACCCCCTTATACTTATCCGCCCATGAATCAATGATATGCAATGGGTCATGCGGTGCGGTAAAAGCAATGTAAGCAAATACAGGTTTGTCTTCTGCGGTTTCGGAAATAAACTCTATGGCCTTGTCGGTATAATAGGTTGATGAATAAAAATCAGCAGGCAGTTGAGGCACTTTAACCCCATCTTCTACATAAAAGGCAGAATGCTTTTGATTCTCGGCCATGGCACGCGCATCAGCAAAGTGCGAGATACCACCATTCACCAAGGCATAGCTACGATCAAAGCCCTTTTTGTCAGGCCACTGCTGGGGAAGCTCTCCTAAATGCCATTTACCAACCATAAAGGTAGCGTAGCCATTCTGCCTCATCAAAAGAGGCAAAGGAGTCACCTTCTTGTTAAAATATCCAAGATAGTTCTCATTGCCGTACTGATTATTAGACTGAAAGTCAGACATATTCCCAAAACCAGCATGATGATTATCAACACCTGTCAGCAGCATTGCTCTAGTGGGCGCACTGAAGGATGATGTGTGGAAGTTATTGAAAACGCTGCCTCTATCTGCTAGATTTTGGATATTTGGAGTGCGTATCTCACTACCAAAGACAGGAAGATCAGAATAGCCCATGTCATCTACTACGATGAGCATGATATTGGGGGCTTTCGCCTTTGACTCTTCGTTGGCAAAAGCTGATGCCCCAACTAGAGTTCCTATGCAGAGATAGCTCAGCACGCGTGATGATGTGTTAGTCATGGCGCAGTTCCTGTGCTGATGCTTTGTAGTAGTTACGTCCAGTAGCGGTCTCTATGCGTTCCCCCAGTTCATAAAGGGCATTCGCCTTGAGCTGCCTATACTCTTTATTATCTGGTTGAAGGGCGAGTAGTCTGTCACTGAGCTCTGCTGCCCACTGATATTCACCATTCTTGAGTGCATCTTTTGTCGCAGAGACAAGTTTTTCTTCACCTCCCAATAGCTTTACCCAATTCTGAGCCTCCACTTTGGGGCTTAGGGGACGCAGGGTGGTAGCGTTGCCGTCAAACCAACCCAGATAGCCACTAAAGATATTGCGCACCGCCCATTCCACACGACCGTAGTACTGGGTGAGCTGTGGATCATTAGCCAAGCTCTCTGGTAGTTGGACATATTCTACCAGTTCATCCGGAGTGAGTCCTTTGTTAATCCCCTCGATGGTCTTTTCAAATACAAAGGCAATGGCATCTCGGTACTGGGTTAGAGAGCGCTTTACCTCCTTCTGCCCCTTAATAGGACGTGTGTGACCCATGACCATGATGTCTGCATTTTTTTCAATAATCATATTGAGAGAATCTATCCAGCCTTGCACATCTCTGTAGATACCACCACGAATGGCGTAAAGGTTGGGGAAGGATTTGTAAAAAAGATCACCAGGGAAGATAATCTTTTTTTCTGGATACCAGACCAAGAGGTGGTCCGCGGTCTCGCCGTCCGCGCGCATCAATTCCAGAGTAACGCCAGCAATCTCCACTGTCTCAGTGGGCTTGCTGACAAAGTGAGATATCAGTTCCTTTGAAAAGGGCGCAAAGATGCTGGCCGCTCCAGCTGTGTTATTTTTCTTATACGCACCACCGGGGTAGACCACTGGGGCTATACCATTGTTAATACGCTCCTCTGGTGGCAGTGTCATGCCTGACTGCCTATGCGCCCTAGGGTTTTTGAGCCCTGCGGTACGGGGGGCTATATCCTCTACGCCAAAGTTTTCGGCCGCCCATATTTCAGGTTGATGCTCCTTGATAAAGGGGGCAATGCCCTGTGTATGGTCACCATGACCATGGGTCAGTATAATTGCTTTGATGGGTTTATCGCAAATCTTTCGAAACTCATCGTAGACCTCCTGTGTGATGGCTGGTATCATCCCAACATCAATGAGGATGACACCATCATCACCCACTATCATGGTCTGATTGGAGGCATCGTATCCCGATGCCACATATACATTGTCGGCGACCTGTATGATTTCCTTGCGAAACTCCTCGCTGTGCTTGGTGAGGAGTATGGTTTCTGGGCTTTCTGGCTTTGCCTGTAGGGTAACTGCGGAAAGCAAGCAGCAGGCTATTATTATACTTTTATTCATATTGTTTTGGGCTTGTGGTGTTATTAATTTTCAGCGATGAGGGCCTCGTTAATCTTGCTAAGAAGGCGGACAAGTTGCGCTGTATCCTCTTTGCCTAGATGATTGACGATGCGTTCCATCCTTCTATGTTGTTCTTGCTGGAGGGTTAGCAAAATGCTTTCTCCCTCAGCAGTCAAGGCTAGCAGCTTAATGCGCTTATCTTTCTCTGATACTTCGCGGGTTACATAGCCTTTTTTGATTAAGCGGTCTATTAGTGAAGTCAGGGTGGCCTGAGCGATGTTAAGAATTTCACACACATCCAACATGCGAGGTTTTTGCCCTCTTTCTTGAGTTAATTTGTAAATCCATTTCATCGCATCATGCTCGCCTGCGTGCAGAAAGACCTGCTTCTGCATCTCGTCTTTCTTGAGAAGGCGCAGCTGATTACGTATAGCATATATCTGATTATCAAGTTCTAAAGTCATTTTTAACATTTAGTTAGCAGTACTAAGTAAATTGTTTTTATCATGCATCTTTTACCAAGTCAACATGAAAACATCATGATGACAAAAAATTTTCAACCAAGACTATTAGAATTCTTAAAATTTTGCTTGTTTTTCTTAATTTTTTCTGCTAGTGTATAATAGTCATGTTTGTTCATCCTTCTAATCTATCTTCGCACGAGCAGCTCAACTGGGAAACAGTGCGTATGGCTCTACGTGCGGCAGAGGAAGGCGTGTATTGTTGGAACATAGGAACAGGAGAAATCTCCTACACAGAGCAATGCCTGCACATGATGGGCGTATCCTTTGACCAAGTAGCTCCCAATGTCTTTACAGAGCCAGAGAGAACCATACACGAAAAGGATCAAAAGTTTTTCAAATCAGAACTCCAACGCTACTTGCAGCGCGTGTCCAACACCCCCATGCGCATTGAAATACGTCTGCGCAACCTGCGCTCTCGAGGCTGGCGATGGGTACGCATCAATGGCCTACTGCGCAAGGACAAAAAAACCAAAGCTCTCCAGCTTGTTGGTGTGTGGATAGATATCACGCGCCGCAAGATGGCTGACATGCACGCGATGGAGGATAGGGATCTTTTCCGCACACTCATCAACTACCTACCCGACAGCATTTACTTTAAAAACAAGCAATCCCGCTTTGTTGTTGCCAATGACTCCACAGCCAAAAAGATGGGTGTCCCCACGCCGGCTGACCTGATAGGTTGCACGGATCGTAATTTCTTTGATGAAAGCATGTGTACTATCTCACGTCGAGAGGAACTCGAAATCATGGAGACAGGCATACCCATCATTGCACGCCTGCACCGTGAGACATGGAAGGGCAAGCAAAGTACTTGGAGTCAAATTTCAAAGTTCCCTTGGATCAGTACCAAGGGTGAAATCAAGGGCATTGTAGGCATCTCCTCTGATGTTACCAGACTCATGCTCACCCAGCAGAAGTATCAAAAGATTGCCAATGAAATGGATGCGCGCAATAAGGCCTTGGAGCATGAATTGCTGCTTGCACGCGAGATTCAAATTGCCCTACAGCCATTGCGCATACGCCCCCGCAGCTACGATACGGAAAGCACACGCCGCAGTGCTAGATTCCACCATGTCTACCGCCCTTCTGCGGGCGTGGCTGGTGATTGCTTTGCCGTGTTCCCTGTAAAGGATAGCGGCGTGGGTATGCTGATATGCGATGTGATGGGTCACGGGATGCGCGCGGCTCTCATTGCCTCCATGTTACGCGGATTGATGGAGCAGGCTGCCTCCTTGGCCAATACGCCTGCTCTGATGCTTTCCTCGCTCAACCGTCAATTATTCCGCATTTTTGCACAGGCTAATATCACGATGTTCACAACAGCCTGCTATGTCTATCTGGATTTGGAAAAAGGACGCCTCACCCTATCCAACGCAGGTCACCCTGCCCCCATAGTCATTGACTCTAACCAGCATGCCTACCTGCAAACCATGTCACGATCCCCAGCCTTGGGGCTGATGGAAAACACCTTTTACAAGGAAAGCGAGATTGAGTTACAATCAGGACTCAAGCTGATGCTCTACACTGATGGTCTCACCGAGGCCAGAAATGCGCAGGATGATGAGTTAGGCAGCAATCGTATCCTTGATTACCTCAACAGCACGCCATCAAACAGCATCTCAGAAATGATAGATAACTGCTTGCTAGCCATGAATAAATTCATAGATGGACAGCCAGTCGATGATGACATCTGCCTCTTGGGTATGGAGTTCAGCGAAGAAGGCCTGAATATCTCTCATCCCTAAAAAACAATCTTTTCTGCCTCCTAACATAAAAAAATATTGTCAAAGCCCTAAAATACGGGTACTCTATAGTCAGACATACTACATTCTCATTAGACACAATGACCCAGGATAACAAACAACTCTTCGACCTATCGGAACTATCAGACTTTCAATTTGGCCCATCCTGGGCTCGCGAAAGCGAGAAAAAATCCACTTCAGAACAATACGCAGGTAATTATCGTGAGCCCCGCGAGCCTCGTCGCTCATCCGGCAAGCGCCCCCCACGCACAGATCGCCCTCATCACGCAGATAGGGGAGAACGTCGCGAACGTCGCCCCATGGACAGAGACAGAGGTAGAGGTACAGAGCGCGGCAAGCGCCCCTTCACACCTAGAGTTTTTGAACCACGCCCCGATCCCACACCCAAGCTACGTGTGGAAATGCGTCCTGCTAACGGCATCTTAGAAATCATCAGCAAGGAGGTGCAACGCAACAAGCGTATTTTGCCCCTCATCGACCTTGCAAAGCTTGTCATGCACTCTGCAGAGCGTTGTGACCTAGTCCTCATGAAAATGGAGGATGGGCCAGAACTTATCCAATCCAAAAAAGGTGATGGCGCTTGCTGGCTCACAGAACAAGAAGCTATAGCACATTTCTGGAAGAGCGACTGCTTCTCCGAGTACTACCGCCAAGAGAAAATTGAGGTAGAAGCCCCTCAGGGTAACTTTACGGCAATCGCGGTCTGCGCCTTGGGCAAGGAAATCATCGGTCCAGTCAACTGGCACGGCTACCAAGCAGCTGTTGCAAAGCTTTACAAGGGCAAATACTCCAACCGCATGAGCATGGAGGAATTCCGCAACAAAATCAACGTTGACAAAAGCGAAGAGATACTTGCCAAGTGGCAGGAAGAAGCCCGCTACAACTCCGTCTGGAAGCCTAACAGAGAAACAGCGGAAGACATCACCCTCAATGACGCACGTGCCGTGGAAGAAGACTTCCTCGCCCACCATTACAAGGACGTCTATGAGGTCACAGACAAGGTCTTTATCAACTGCGCCACAGCGCACAAGCTACTTTCCCCCGGTCTTGCAGCCCACCTTCGCATCCAAAGCGACCGTGCACGCAAGTTCCCTCAGATGCTCATAGCCAACCTTTGTCACGGACTGGCGAGACACCACATGCCTATTTTCAAGTGGCATGGTGATCACTACACTGGTGCAAGCCGCATCCGCGTTGTCCCCGCTGATATGGTGCTAGCCGATAGGATGAAAGAAATTATCGACTGGGCAAAAAATAACTCTGGCCGCAAGGTTGACTGCATGTTTGCAGAGCTAACTGGCGTCAGCTACGGAGAAGATGAAGAAAGCCACAATGCAGCCAATAAAGCCCATGCGCCCTATACAGCAGATCTCATCTGGCTGATTGAGCAAGGCTTCATCGTAGTGACCAACGACAACTCCATTTGGGATCCAAAGGGAAGCGGCAAGCCTTCCGCCAGTGCAACAGCAGAGACAGAACCCAAAAAGAAGAAGCGCAGCCGCTCTCGCAAGAAAAAGCCTGCCGCTACTACACAAGAAAAGTCACAGGAAACTCCCATCAAAGAGCAAAAAGAGGTAAAGGAAACCCCTGCTACCCCTCAAGAGGAACAAACTGAAGAGCCAACAAAGGAAGAGACTCCTCAGAATATCGAGCCAACAGAATCTACAGAAGAGGAAAAGGTCTCAGAGTCCTAATTCCTCCTACAAAGAGCTATGTTTCGGCAACAGGCAGTTAACGCACTTTGGCTGATTCTTGTCTTTGCCGCATGGCTCTTTATTTCTCTCTATTTCGTTGATGCACGACCAAGCAATGATACAGCCTTCCAGCTCGGTCAAGTATTAGAGGGCGTCTATATTGATTGGAAACCTCCTCTCTACTCTTGGTTACTCCTACAGTGTTACCATTTGGGAGGATCTGCTGCAAATGTTTATGAATTAGCCTACTTCTTGCAACTCTTTTTCTTAGGAGCAGGAGTTTGCCTCATTACGCATTATTTAGCAAAGTATCGTAGAATTTTTCTCCTACTGCCCTTCTGCTTACTCTTTCTTTTACCTCAACTATCCCGTATTAACATTGTCGGCAATGACGCCTTTTTTATCGCGATGATTTTCATGGGGATAGGCTCCTTCCTCCTCGGCTATCAATCGCGCAGCAAGACCAAATATCTGTTAGCTTTGCTGTGTACATGGCTATGCCTTTTTATTGCCTTCGTCTGCCGTCTCAATTCCCTGCCAGCCATACTATTTCTGATTTTTTCATTATCACTAATGAGTCATTGCAAGATTGGAAAGTCAATAATCATCAGTATCTGTGTTCTGTTAAGCTTCGTTGTCATGCAAAAAAGCGCGCATCACGCCCTAGGTGTTGAGAAAAGCTACCCCAGCAACTATTTCTATGCATCAGACATGCTTAGCATCGCCTTGTTCAAGAATGAATGGCTCGCCATTCATCAGCAAAAAATCAAGGAAGAAAAGCTATCATTCTCCCCTACCCCTCAGAATATAGGCTACGCACCTGATAGCATTAATTTTTACACGACTCCTATCAATCCCTATATCAAACGCACTGACACAGCTTATTCTCAGCAACTCAAAGAGGGCTGGATTGATGCCATTAAGAAACATCCAAAAGAATTTCTTATTGCTCGCCTTTATGCTGGACAACAGCTAGTATTAGCGGGGCGCAGCCTTCCATTTATCAATGATTGGATCAAGCAGGAGTACCCGCACATGACGATATTACAAGATAAGGAACACCGCAATTGGAGAAATTATCTCGCTCCTAGCTTTTTCTTCTTTAGTCTTTCCAATCTTCTCCTCGCATCTCTCTGTATCATATTCATTCCTCTCTATTTTTTAAAAAAAGAAAAATGGGAAATGACCCCGCCGCTACAAATCAGTCTCATCATAGCCTTGACTGGATTATTCTACCTAGCAACTTTTATCCCCTTAACTGCCTCGTCAACAGAAATACGATATTTTCTCCCCCATAGCAGCTGCTCTCTACTCGCATTGAGTATTTTGGGGCTTTATTTTCTGGATCGCTGCATAAGCTACAGGAAGAATCAGTGCGATTGATTATATCTACTTGCTCTCTTTGCTTATCTCTGCTATCATTGGCTGAGTCATGAACGACACAGAACTCCACTACAAGGAGCCCACAGCCAAAGAATGGAGGGGCTTCTGGACACTGGTAGCTGTCCAAGCACAAAACGCCTTTAATGAGAAAGCGGTACAGTTTCTTCTTATACCGCTTGCCGTGTGGTTGCACGGGGCGTCTGGCAGTACCTTGGAGTACACACTGGGCGCCATTTTTGTCGTACCCTACATCCTTTTCTCTCCCTTTGTGGGCTGGTTGACCGACTGTTTTTGCAAAACACGCATCATTCAGGTCATGAGTGTCATCCAGTGCTTTATCATTGGCGCGATGCTTTTTTGCTTTTACCAGCGAGATTTAAATGCGTCTATCATTTGGTTTGCCATTTTTGCCATTCAGGCAACCATACTCAGCCCTGCAAAAAAGGGTATTGTCAAGGACATGCTGGGCTCAAAGTACATAGGCTTTGGCTCTACCATTATCGAGACGAGCATGGTCTTTGTCCTATTAGCTGCGCAGATTGGGGTCTTTTTCCTCTTCTCCGCCTTGCTAGCAGATTACTCCACGCTGCCTGATGCACAGCAAGAAGCTGGGTGGAATGCCGTGCGCTATCCGACGTGGATTTTCCTCATTCTCGCGGTTGTTGTTGCCCTTGCCTCCTTTGTCATCCCACGCTATCCTAGCCTACAAAATAGGCGTTTTAGTTGGTCACTCTTCTATGAGCATGTGGTGCAGGTCAAGTACCTATGGCGTGACAGAAGATTGCGCCTCAGCGAGATAGGCATTTCCTACTTCTGGTGTATCGCAGGTTCTCTCTTCCTCATCATCATTCAGATTGCAAAGCATCTCAATGAGATGAATCCCAGCGTGGACTTCAGTATGAAGTGCGGTATCCTCATGGCATGGCTAGGTGGCGGTGTGGTAACAGGTGGGATTATTGCCTCTCAGCTAATCAAAAAGCGCAATGAGCTGGGGCTCATCCCCTTTGGCGCAATAGGTATCACTATTTCCACCCTGCTATTGAGTATTTTTGAGATCGATACCTATGGCAGCAATATCAGCCTATTTTTCACGGGAGCTTTTGGTGCAGCCTACCTCGCGCCTCTCAATACCTTCTTGCAGGACAACTGCGACCCATCCCAACGCGGCAACATCATTGCAGCGGGCAATCTCATCGACAACCTCATGGGACTCTTTGCCGTCATCCTCATGTGGATGATGAATCAAATGGGGGCCAGCTCACAGAATCAATTCTTTGTCCTCTTCATCTTCAGTCTCTTTATCATGCTCACCTCCCTGCGCCTCATCCCGCAGGACTTCATACGCATGATGGGCATCTGGTTCATGCGACTGGTATACAGACCCACAGTGATTAATCAGCAGCGCATCCCAGAACGTGGAGGTTGCCTACTGGTCGCCAATCATGTCACCTACGCTGATGCTCTGTTTATCACGATGATTTCCCCCCGACCTGTGCGCTTTATCGTCACAGAAGAATTCATGGGGACTAGCCTGCTAGGCAGTATTTTAGAGCTCTTTAACTCCCTGCCCATCTCCTCCAAAAACCCGCGCAAGGCACTAGTAGATGCCGCCAAGGCCATTGAAGAAGGTGAGATTATCTGCATCTTCCCCGAGGGACAGCTAACCCGCACAGGTTGCCTCTCCCCCATACGTCGAGGAATGGAGCTGATTGTAAGACGCGCGGGCGCACCCGTCATTCCCATCTACATGGATTGCCTGTGGGGTAGTATTTTCTCTTTCTTTGGTAATCGATTCTTTGCCAAGCTTCCCCAGCGCATCCCCTACAGCTTTACCGCAGCGGTAGGAGAGAAAATCAATCCCAAGGAATTCACCGTAGAATGCATAGGTCGCCAACTGCGCCAGCTCTCAGCAACCTGTTTGGAGATGACTGACGGTGGAGGGATGGAGATGATACTCATGGCTCTCAATGAGATGGGGGACAGAAACTTCATCTACCATGGAGACAAACCCATCCTTCGCGCCCATCAGGTGAGTGCCGCTCTTGTAAGCCGCAGCATTCCCAGCGATGTGCCTAACTGTGTTGAAGAATGGCTCAATCAGCTCTTTGACTGCTGCGACAATAGGCTCATGATACACCATGTCTGGATGAATGCATGCCAGATTCGCCGTGTCAATGCTCTAAAGGAACACAGACAGCATCTTGCCTCAACAGTGGGTTATCATGAGCCACATGAACTTGTATTAAGCATTTTCTGGCCTATTATCACAGCGACGCCAGTCCACCTCATCAGCTCTATACATGACACTATCCCACCCTCTGTTGGTCAGATAGTGGGCGCTGCTGTCATGCGCAAATTGCTGCACAAGGTGATTCCCACACGACAGATTCCCTTCTTTGACTTTAGCCTACAGGGCTCTATCTCCACCCCCAACATGCGCTGGTGCCCCTGCTATGCCACCAACCATGGTCGCATTATCTCTATGAGCATGTCTAAGAGTATCTTCAAGCTCTATGACGGCACCATCCAACTAGGTATGCGCCCTCGCACAAGAGGCATGCTCTTGCCTGGCTTTAGTGTGCTTTCTGAGCCAGGTGGCGAATTGCGCCTCAATTCCCCTGCCCTTGATAGCCCCGTACTGCTCCCCTCTCACTACTATTTGGATGAAAGCGGCTTCATCGCTGAATTAAGCGTCTAGCCCTCCCCCACCCGCCATAGCATGAAGCCTCTCCCCTCAGACATATGGACTTGCAGCAACTGCGAAAACAAGCAGATCATATCCCATTTGGGCTTTTTTGACCTGATGACCTGCCCTCACTGCTCTAATAAATCGCGCGTACACACACAGCTGGCTCAATTCAAGCTAGAGCGCATCATAGGGCGTGGTGGGATGAGCGTGGTTCTCCAAGCCTACGACACGGAGTTGGACAGACAGGTCGCCATCAAAATCCTCAATAGCTCCTACCGCAATTCCGCGGAGTGCATCGCGCGTTTTGAGAAAGAGTGCGACCTACTCGCACGTGTTCAGCACCCGAACATCACCACCGTCTACACTGCTGGTCACGAGAGAGGCTATTTCTACATTGCCATGGAGTTACTGCAAGGAAAAAACCTTGAAAGCGGCATCAAAACCCTCTACAAGATGCACCCCTTTGCAGCCCTTAAAATCACTCATGAGGTCGCCATGGGTCTCAAGGCAGCCTACGAAATGGGAGTGGTTCACCGTGACATCAAGCCAGGTAATATCATTCTGTCGCTGGAAGGTCAGGCAAAACTCATCGACTTTGGTCTCTCCTTGGAGGTGAATGAAAAGGACACCAGTGAAACAATATGGGCAACGCCCTACTACGCCTCACCCGAGACACTGCGCCAGCAGCAGGAGGATGAAAGATCTGACATCTACGCGCTTGGCATGACCCTACGCAGCCTGCTGACAGCACGTGATAGCTTTTCCGCTAGCCCTCAAAATACTGAGGAATGGCTCTCATGCAAGCAAAAGCTCCCCTCTATCTCCCGACTCGACACGCAACTGGATTCTGTCATATGCGGTCTAGTGGACACGATGACGAACTACAACAAGGAAAAGCGACCAACCAACTACCAAAGTCTCATTGAGCTATTGGAGGACAGCATGGAGACAGTCCAAGCAAAGATGGCGAGGCAGCACCCATGGCAACGCTATCGTTCTTACGTGATTTCATCTGGAGTTTTAGCGCTCTGCTGCACCCTCTTTGCCCTCGTTTTACCACTATTCTACAGCAACTCACCCAAAGATCTGCAAGACATTGATAGCAAAATTTATTTACTGAGCAATCAAGAAGGTCAGCAAGAATCCAAAAACGATATACTTCAACTACAGCTGGCACTCATGGGCAACTCGCTAGATGATGCATTGAGTGTGAGCTCTTCTCTTTCCTACGACAGCCCTGACCCATTGCTCGGCATGTGGGCTTTGCAGATTAAGTGGTCGCTCTACTACCTCGAATCAGGCGACAGCCCTACCCTAGCTAAACTCTGTGCTCAAATGGAGCAAATGCGTCAATCCGAGTCCTACACCGCTCTAGAAAAATCACCTTTGGGTCAGGCATTCTTGCAACTGGAGGCAGGCATGACATCAGATCAAAGCGTATCCCTAAGTGGCGTTTCAACTATCCCAGCCTCTGCTGGACTAAAGCTTCTTGCCATCATTGTCACATTGAAAAATGCAGAGCTGGCCGATGACAAAACAACTGCCACCGCCCAGATGGAAAAGCTGCGTAAGGAGCTTTCTACTCGCGATCATCCTATACGGGTACTAAAAAGCGCCTTAGAGTATACTCAAAGGCGCTTGGATTTGATGGAGGAATTTTAGCCTATAATATATCGGCTTCGAGGCAGCTTGCTGAGCAGGTAGACCAACAACCAATTGAGAATCAGTGCAATCACCGATGCGATAGTCATCTTGACGGGACTGGACATATTCCAGCTAAATGCCATATGGTAGATAGGCCCAAGCAGGACATAATGTGAGAGGTAGATACCAAAGCTACAGCGGGAAAGAGATTGCAAGGGCGCAACAAGGAATGGCTTGTTAAAGAAGGGAGCAATACTCTTCAGCAGCATGAACATACCCACGGTGAGCAGAACCACATTGGGTGAGCAGTAGGTGAAAAAGAGCTCCACCTGTGCCTCAGTCACGTTAGGAATGGTCAAACTGTGTCCAAAGCCCTTTACTGTCACGATATAACCAACTGCCATCATGGGCAATGCCATGGCTAGTGTTGCAAGCATGCTTCGGTCCTTCGCCTGACCCAGCATGTGTCCCAAGAGGAGGTAGCCGTTAAAGCCAGCGAAGTAGTAGAGCATGTTGAACTCATTCCATCCACAGGCACCCAGCGTGTGTGGGTCGGCATAGACGCGCAGGTAGGGCAGGAAAAGAGATACACCCCATATGGCGAGGAAGTAGCACTTTGTACGTTGGCTTGCCTGTGAAACCCATGCAGAGAAAATAGGCAGGTAGAGATAAAGACCTAGAATAACAAAGATATACCAGAGGTGCGTTGTGAAGACATTGAAGAAGAGGAGAGATTTTGCGCTGTTGATAAGTACATCTGCAAAGCTGGTTGCAGAGATAGCCTCTGGGCTGTACCAAGCGAAGAAGTACTGTACAGAGCTAGCAGGCTGTCCCATCAAAGTAGAAATCACGTAAGGCATCGCATTGTAGATGAATACCCAAACCACAAAGGGAATGATGATGCGAGGCAGTCGCTTTTTGAGGAAGCCACCCATCTCCTCGCGCACTGGCAGCAGCAAAAAGCCTGTCAGCATCACAAAGAAGGGAACACAGGGGCGTAGGAAAGACCCGTAATAGGGTACCCAAGATCTATAAAGATCTGTAGCGCGCTCTGCTGGGCTCACATTATCAGAGATATGTGCAGCGATAACCATAAAGATAGCTACCGCTCTTACGATAGCCACCCATGGAATATAGTTTTGATTCAGTCGATGGGAGGGGTTCATGTAGAGTCAGCTTACAATCAAATTGGACGTCATGACAAGTTCATTTTCGGTTAGAAGATAGATTTTAACACAGGTTAAATTTTCTGATGGTGCTTTACTTCTACAAGAAAATACAGTAAAATGAGTGCCACACATTGTCCCGCATATGATGACCGCTAACGAAATCCGCCAGAGCTTCCTTCACTTTTTTCAAGAAAAATCACACAGCATCGTCCCCTCTGCCTCTCTCATGCCGCAGAGCCCCGGTCTCTTGTTCACCAATGCGGGGATGAACCAGTTTGTCCCTTACTTCCTTGGCGTAGCAACACCACCTTGGAATCCAGCACGCGCTACTGATACGCAAAAATGCATACGCGCAGGCGGCAAGCACAACGACCTAGAGGATGTTGGTATCGACTCCTACCACCACACCATGTTTGAGATGTTGGGTAACTGGTCTTTTGGCGATTACTTCAAGGTTGAGGCCATTGAATGGGCTTGGGAACTCATCGTAGAACGCTGGGGCTTCCCCGTTCACCGCCTTTACGCCACAGTCTACGCCCCCAAAGAGGGTGACCCTGGGGAGTTTGATAAGGAAGCCTACGCCGTTTGGGAGCGTCTTTTCCTCAGCAAGGGAATGGACCCCAAGGTACATATTGTCAATGGTAATGTTAAGGACAACTTCTGGATGATGGGCGAAACAGGTCCCTGTGGTCCTTGTTCCGAGTTGCATGTTGACCTCACACCGGAGGGCGACAGCAAGGGGACATTGGTCAACTCTGACAGCGATCAGTGCATTGAGATATGGAATCTGGTCTTCATCCAGTACAATGCCGAGGCTGATGGTAGCTTCCGCCCCCTTCCCGCCTGCCATGTGGACACGGGTATGGGCTTCGAACGCGTGACTTCCATGATGCAGTGTACCAAGAACTTCAGCGATTTCTCCCAGCGCATCTCCAACTACAATACGGATATTTTCCGTCCTATTTTTGAAAAGCTAGAGCAACTCTCTGGATGCCGCTATGTGGACATCTACCCCGCTGATGTGAAGGATGATAGCAACAAAGAACTACTCAAGCAAAGTGTGGCCTTCCGCGTCATTGCTGACCATATCCGCACGCTCAGTTTCTCCATAGCGGATGGCATTCTTCCCGGTAACAATGGGCGTAATTACGTGCTTCGCCGCATCCTGCGCCGCGCTGTGCGCTACGGACGCCACTTGGGCATGTGTGATACCCTCTTCCTCTCACAATTGGTTGATACGCTTTGCGCAGAAATGGGCGCAACCTTCCCCGAGTTGGTAGAGCGTCGCGAGCGTATCATCGACGTACTCAACCGCGAGGAAAAGAGCTTTAACGAAACCCTCGACCGCGGTCTCGAGCTCTTTGACAAAGAAGTGGCTGCCACAGGCTGCATCAGCGGTGACTTTGCCTTCAAGCTTTACGACACATACGGTTTCCCCATCGACCTCACCTCCCTCATGGCTAGGGAACAGGGTCTCAGCGTGGATGAAGCCCGCTTTGACGCCCTCATGGAGGAGCAACGCCAACGTGCCAAGGCGGCACAGAAAAAGACCCTCGTGCGTGCTCTGGATATGAAGAGCAACGCCTCAACTGACTTTGTAGGTTACTGCAATGATAGTACAGAGGCGAGCATCCTAGAGATTCATACAGCAGAGGATGCTCTCTACATCATCACGGACAAGAGCCCCTTCTACGCAGAAATGGGTGGTCAGGTCAGTGATATAGGTTCCCTTGTCTGGGGAGATAGCTCCCTGCCCATCCTTGCTGTCCAGCAGGTAGGTGAGGCACGCGCCCACCTCATTACCCAGCCAGAGGGTACATCTCCTGCCGTTGGCGATAGCGTGACACTGCGCATTGATACGGATTACCGCCGCGCTGTAGAGTCCAACCACACTGCCACCCACCTATTGGGCAAGGCTCTTTGTGACTTGGTCAGCTCTGACATTGTGCAGCAGGGCTCCTTGGTGGATGCACAGCGACTGCGCTTTGACGCGAGCAGTGCCGCCATCTCCCCTGCCGACATTCGTCGTGTAGAAGAGCGCGTCAACCTCTGGATAGAGCAAGACCTTCCCATGCTCTGCGAAGAGTATCCCATGAGCGAAGTTCGCGAACGCAGCGAAGTCACACAAGTATTTGGTGACAAGTACGGCGACATCGTACGTGTTGTGCAGGTAGGCGGTGTATCAGGTGCTTTTGATGGTGTATCCATGGAGCTCTGCGGTGGTACACATGTAGCCAGCACGGGTCAAATCAATTTCTTCAAGGTAAAGAGCGAAGGGGCGATCGCCAGTGGCGTACGCCGTCTGGAGGCCACCACAGGTGATGCAGCCTATGCTCTGGTTGCTGACATCGCAGCAAAACTTGCCGATGAAGCCACCGAAAGCTGCACAAAACTCAGCCTGCTATCAGCAAAGCTCTCCGCCCTTGGAGAAGAAGCCCCCAGCATCCCCACCGATATCACCCTGTTGCTCCAAACAGTGTGTGAAGCACGTGGCATCACCGCAGTGAATGCCGCCCTTGATGCCCTCAGCTCGCGCGCAGAGGAGGTGAAGCAACAGGCTCTCAATGCGGACAAGAAGCTCAAAAAGCTAGCAGCCGCAGCCGCAGCAAGCACGGCTGATGCCCTCCTTGCAGAGCAGCTCCAAGGCTCTCGCCTCGTCCTCTCCGCAGAGGGTGGTGCAGAGCTGCTAACTGAACTCTTTAACGGTCTGCGCAAGCGTCAGTTTGCAGGTGCTGCCTTCCTCGTCTGTGACGATGGAGAAAGCCTCTCACTAGGCGCATACTGCGGCGATGAGGCACAGGCAGCCTCTCTCAAGGCAGGTGACCTCATTCGCACACTTGCACCCCTCGTCGGAGGCAAGGGCGGTGGCAAGGCAGACATGGCACGTGGCTCTGGCAAGGAGCTAAGCGCCAAAGATAGCCTTATCTCCGCAGCCCAAGCTGCACTTTCATAACATACACCCATCATATCATCATGGCATCCCTCAAACAAAAGCCCCCTGTATTCCCCGATGAGCCGCAGATCCCCATTCTGCCTAACATGCTCACTGCGGGTAATCTCCTCTGTGGATTCTTTTCCATTTTAACCATCTTTAAGGGGATGGCCTACCCCGATGGTTCGGAGCAGGCATTTGCCTACTATCAGCAGGCTACCTACTTCATCTTTGCGGCCTGCCTTTTCGACCTTCTTGATGGTCGCGTGGCACGCATGTTCCAAGTAGATGGACCCTTTGGGCGAGAGTTTGACTCCATTGCGGATGTGGTTTCCTTTGGTATCGCGCCCGCCCTGTTGCTTTCACGTGCCGTGCTCTTCAAGCTGCCTGTGGATTATGTAGGTGATGGCATTGCCATGCTCTACCTTCTCTGTGCAGCATTGCGTCTCGCGCGCTTTAACTGCATGGCAGCAGCCCCACGCAAGCCTAACCAGAGTTCTGATTTTGTCGGTCTTCCTGTGCCCATGGCAGCAGGTGCGGTGGTGAGCACCATTTACCTGCTCATAGACCTCACGACAAATCGCAATCTCAACATCTCCCTCTTCTGGCAAATCTTTATGGCCATCGCAATGACTGGTGTTTGCCTCCTGATGATGAGCCGTGTTATCTACCCCAGCTTCAAGCATGTGAATGTGGAAAAACGCGGCACCATATTCGGTATGCTGATTGTGATTATTGCCATTATAGCAATCATCAGCTTCCCTTGGATAGCCCCCGCCTGCATCTTCTTGGCCTACCTTTTCTACGGAGCGGTTGTCCGCCCCTTCCTGACTGGTGCTATGCGCCGTCGCTTGGAGGCCGATGACACCTTGGAAGAGGGAGCTTGCACTGAAAACAAGGACAGCTAGCAGTTTTTCTGCACCACACTGCTCTGACCATGCTTAGCTCCCTCAAGCTTTTTGCGCTCAAGCTCGCGATATTTTCTAGCGTGCTGTTCTATCTGGCTCTCGATTTATGGGTCTTTCAGGGACCTGTATGGTATCTTGTCCATGAAAGAGCCCTCCAAAGCAAGGAGCAGGACAAGCTGGATTCAGTGATGGCAGAACTGCATGGCGAAAAATACCGTGACAGTGACTGGGCAGAGCTGCAACGCGCCCTCGCCTACCTCAATGGCGTGGAGCAAATGCCAGCCTCTGCCAAGTGGAGTATCCTGTTCACAGGCTTGCAAGACCGCCTGCTCTACCTGCGTCTGCGCTACAACGACAATAATGTAGACTCCTTTATGGAGGAGGCGAAGAAGGAACTAGAGCGAATGAAGAGCCGCAGCCGCTCCCCCAAGCACTGGGAAAAGCAGCTCTCCGAAGCAGACATCAGTGAAGAAGATCTACTCCACAACATAGAACGCCTCCTACGCCAGCAATCCTTGCTAGAGCGCAGTGTTACCGCTGCTAGTACAGTCAGTGACGAAGAACTTCTAAAATACTATGAGGTCAGTAAACAGCACATGCGCCTACCCGCCCAGCGAGCCCTGCGTCACCTCTTCATACGCGGCCTCAACAGAACAGCACAGGAAGGGGAGCAGCTAGCCGCCACCCTCATGCAGCGCCTAGAAGCAGGTGAAGAGTTCTCAGATCTCGTCAAAAAGTACAGTGACGATATAGCCACATCTCGTCAGGGTGGTCAGCTTGGCATGTTGGATGAGACCCATTCTCTCGCTGTCTTGGGGGTGAATATCTGTGATGAAAGTATTCTACCCTCGAACAAAGCCACTCTCATCACCAGTGATTGGGGTTGGCATATCTGCCTAGCAGAGCCCATTGTTGCGTCCCACATCCCCAGCTATGAAGAATGCCGCGAGAGCCTGCGCTCTGCGCTAGAAAGTGCCCGAAGAGAGCGCGCCATTCAACAGTATTTTGATGACAGCTTCAAAGAACTCCGAACAAAAGACCACCTCCGAATCCATGCAAAATAAGACTACGCTTGACAGCTTGACCGTCTCCCACGCCCACCAAGGGCTCTGTGGCACCCTCACCGTCCCTGGAGATAAGAGCATCTCGCATCGTGTGGCCATATTAGGAGCAATGGCAGAAGGCAGCATGCAGGTGGAAAATTTCTTATGCAGCGAGGACTGCCTCAATACCCTGCGCGCCATGCAGCAACTAGGAGCAGGCGTATCTCCCTCTGAATCTGGTGACCAAAGCAGCTTTGTGCTAACAGGAACTGATATGCAGCCTACTGCACCTACTCGTGACATAGACTGCGGTAACTCTGGCACAGGGATGCGCCTCATGGCTGGTCTGCTGGCGGGTCTGCCCTTTTCTTCTAAACTGGTTGGGGATGAGTCACTGAGCTCCCGCCCGATGAAGCGCATTATTGAGCCTCTCAGCCAAATGGGCGCGACGCTGCGCACACTGGGAGAGAAAGACGGCTGCGCACCACTAGAGATTGACGGCGGCACGCTGCATCCCATAGATTACACGCTGCCTATGGCCAGCGCGCAGGTGAAGAGCGCCATACTCCTCGCCTCTCTTCTAACGGAGGGAGTATGCCATGTCCAGCAACCTGCTATCACACGTGACCATACGGAGCGTCTGCTCTCCCACTTTGGCGTCAACTGTGATATTTCCTCTGATGGTCTCAGCATCTCACTGCAAGGCAAGGTTGCTCTCAAAGCGCGTGACATCATCATCCCCTCTGATATTTCCAGTGCTGCTTTCTGGATAGTAGCTGCCCTCATTATTCCCGATAGTGATTTGCTGCTCAAGAATGTCGGTCTCAACCCCACGCGTGATGCCATCATCCACGTGCTCCAGCGCATGGGTGGAGACATCACGATTAGCCCCGCGGCAGAATCCCTCTCAGGAGAGCCCTACGGTGACTTGCGTGTACGATACAGCCCCCAATTGCATGGCACAGATCTGCTGCCCGAGGAGATACCCAACCTCATTGATGAAATCCCCATCTTTAGCATAGCTGCCGCCATGGCACAAGGTCGCAGCAGCATACGTCAGGCAAAGGAACTGCGCGTCAAAGAAAGTGACCGCATCAGCACCACAGTGCAAAACCTACGCGCCATGGGCGTGCAGGTAGAAGAGTTTGAAGACGGCATGGAGATACAGGGTGGCTCTCCCCTACAGGCGGCGACAATGGACAGCCACGGTGACCACCGTATTGCCATGAGCTTCCTCATCGCGGGACTCTGTGCCGAGGGAGAAACTACCCTCTTGCAGTGCGGTAATATCAATACATCCTATCCAGGCTTTGCAGAGCATCTGTACTCATTTTTTCCACAGATGGCGTAAGGAGCTGTAAGCTATAGCAAAATCCACCACGGCTATCAGCAAAAAAATCACGCGAACAAAGCCCACCATACGCAGACCTGCGTAGATAAAGTAGACGCCGAGCAGGAGAAAGAGCAGACCGTGGAGAAGGTTCTTAGGGGATTTGATAAGCTTCACGTGACGACAGTAACATCTATCTGCTCTCTTTTCAAGCATTATACATGATGACAGAGATAGCAGTTTGACAAATCCCCTCTTCTAGCATATTATTAGAGTTGAAACTAAATCTCTTCATTATGTCTGCATTACAGTCCATCGGGACATTTTTCCGCCGTTTCTTTAGCAGAAAGGCCTCTTTTTCTCAGCTCCACGCCGCTGCTAAGATGGGTGACGCACAGGCACAGTGCGATCTTGCAGAATGCTATCGTGCGGGTGATGGCGTTGCTGCTAACAAGGAACTGGCTGTCCAATGGTGGCAAGAGTCCGCAAAATCAGGCAATGCCCAAGCACAGCATGATCTCGGTTGCTGCTTCAAACGCGGTATGGGCATTGCCCAAGATGATGAAAAGGCCGTTTACTGGTGGAAAAAAGCAGTTGAACAACAACATGCTGGTGCTTATCGTCTCTTAGGTTTTTGCTACGCCATGGGTGAAGGCGTTGAAGCCAACGACGCCAAGGCTGTTTACTGCTACCAGCAGGGAGCAGAGCTAGGAGATGCGGCTTCCCAGTATGAATACGCCCTTTGCTACCAATATGGTACTGGTGTACAAGAAAACCAAGCTCGCGCAACGCGCTGGATTCGACGCGCAGCAGAACAAGGATATAGCGAGGCCCAATACGACCTCGCCTCCCGCTATCATCAGGGTCTTGGTTTAGAAGAAAATCTCCCACTCGCTCAAAAGTGGTGGAAGGCTGCCGCCCTGCAAGGGCATGTCTTGGCGCAACTTGCCCTCGCCCTCTCCTATTCCCCCGAGGGGCGTATTGATCCCACTGCCCCCAAAGCCTACCGCTGGTGGCTGATGGCAGCAGAACAAGGACATCCCACAGCGCAGCTCAATATGGGCACCTTCTTCATGGGTGACGGTAGATCTGCTCCGCAATATGACAAGGTCATTCACTGGTGGACAAAATCTGCGGAACAGGGTGAACTGGAGGCACAATTCCTACTCGGGGAGTTCTACATGCGCGCCCCTCGCCCCTTTAACGATGCCCATTGGGGCATCTACTGGTGGAAGAAAGCTGCAGAACAGGGTGACAAGGACGCTAGTTACGCACTAGCTCACTGTTATTCAACGGGACTAGGCGTAGAGCAAAATGACAGCAAGGCCAGCTACCTGTTGCTCAGCGCAGCAGAATTTGGACACGCGCAAGCGCAGTTCGAGCTAGCGCAATGCTATGAAAAAGGCTGTGGTGTCAAAGTTGATGAGGAAAAAGCCCTTCATTGGTACAAGCGAGCCGCCGAAAAGGGTATCAAAGAGGCCATTGCTACCATGCAAGAGCTTTCTCAGTCCACCAACACCCCCACGATGAATATCAAGCATTAGGGGTACCCTCCCTAAACGAGAATGCTCGTGAGGGCTCTTCGAAACGAAAAACCCTGCACGAGCATTGCTAGCGAAATTAGGATTAGTTATTTATCACTAGACAATTTCTTGAGGAAAAGCTGATACTCATTCCACAGGGCCTCAATGGAGGCATCCTTGCCGAACATGTACTTCATCGCGGCATCAAAGCTCCAGACTTCTAAGTCTCGTGCGCTTCGATTAAAGAGACGCAGAGCATCTTTGTCCTTTGTTTTAAGCCATATCAAAAAGCTTCCTGTAGTGCGGTAGCCATCCTCCCAATGCCCACCTGGGGATGGGTAGAGATTACCGTTATAAAAGCCTGATTCAAAGCGCACCGCGTCAGCCAAGCCCTCAATGCAAGCCCAGTGGGTTTTGTTATTACCGTAGTTGCCGCAGCCCTTGGGTTCTTGCTGATAGGCATGGGTTAACTCATGGAACAAGACACCTCTGGTCTCAGAATCGAGATAAACAAGGGAGGATTTCGCTGCGTCCTTAATATGCTTTGTGTTGTACATGATGTGTACGGTAGGCGGAGCACCACTCTTGGCAGAGAGGGGACCAGAACCCTCTAAGCTGTAGCTAATCGTTTGGATATTAGGCATGGGCTCATCGGGTGAATCATAGATGATTTTAGCGACCTCTCGTGCATGATACTGGATGTAGGCTTCTGCATCCTGAACGCGAGAATGGTAGATTTTGCTCCCCTCGCTCTCTGCGTCTTTATCAGTGAAAACAACACGAGGCAGCGCAAAGGAAGCCCACTTCGCCTGAGATTGTGGTGCATCTAACTTGATTTCGGAGAGCATGAGTGGGGCTTTGCCTGATTGCAACTCAATGCGATAATATTTGTAATTCACTGCTTTATCAAGCACAAACTCCGCTGCCTGCAAGCGTGCAACAAAGCGCACATCCTTGCGGCTGTCAACATCCACCCAGTTCTTACCATCTACAGAGCCTTTTAAGACGCAGGATGTGGGATCATGAGCGGGGCTTTCAGAGCTGGAAAAAAGGCGGTAAGCTGCAACAGTCTCAGGAACAGTGCCCTCAATAGGAATCAAAATTTCACTTTTCTTTGCTTGATAGACGGTTTCGACCTTATTATCAAAGAGTGGCTTAAAATCCGCCAAAAGCGGGCTACAGCAAATCATGGGGTAGAATAATGCACGAATGAACATAGTGCCCAACATAATAACAAAACAGAAGGCGTCTATCAACTATATTTTTAAGAGGGTATAGGATTCTGAAAAATAGGGCAAGCGCGAGACAATCCTCCCCGTAGCATCTATCAAGCAAGAGCCACCAGGGTAGACATCTTCGTCCTTCTGATTCAGTGGGGCTACATAGATGACAGATGAGCGCTGCATACGCGCCTCCCAGCAACGGGAGTCCAACTGTGCCGCAATGTTACCCTTGTACCACGGCGTGGTACTAAATCGAATAGTTAGATCCAAGGCATCCTCGCACACGCTCTCCTCATCACCGATGATGATATTCATCCTCTGCTGAAGCAGGGTGATGGGCTCTGCCTCAGGTAGAACGGTGACGCGATTTTTCTCGAGTAGGTAGGGTGTCATCCGCGACTCTGTCCTGTAATCAGTGAGCCCCCTCGCCTCCATCGCGCTGAGCTCTCTTGACGGAGTTGCGAGCAAAAGCGGAGTGCCCAGCTTCATGTACTCACTGATTTCTTTGAGAAGAAAAGGAACCATTTCTTCCTGCGATGACGAGGCATCTTTGAGCCCTGCCGAGGCGATGACCAGATTCGCCCCCTCCTGCACACAATGGCGATAGACATGAAGAAGAAGCGTCACATTCCGAGATGACATGGAACCCAATTCACCGGCAACTTGAACAATTGATACAATATTTTTACTTTTCATAATATGTTAACTGACAGCAGTTTATATTGCATTTTCATTTTTAGCAAGATAAATTTTCGCAAAATGTAATATTTATCCAAAATCTACAATCAGTGCAAAATCAGTCCCACACAACTGAAGCGATTTTTACCCCTCAAATCTCCAACATAATTTTTACAAAATGTCTTGCACTAGACATTGCAAATTGATATAGTTTCTCTAGACCGACAGTCAATTTTTGCCTAATATGATCTTTTGCTTGTCGCGTCTCTCTCACCACTAAAAAAGTTATGAATGAAATGCGTTCAAAATTCGAACAATTCTTGTTTAAGATTTGCATATGGGTTCTCCGCTTGAATTATTACAAGAGAACCTATCTCATTTTTATAAACGATTTATTCATCAGTTTACTGGCTACATCGGTAACCGTTTTCTTTTATGCGTCAAAGCTTAGCGATGCACCTGCTCATATTCTCATCACCTACATATCGACCGCCACTATCATTAGTGCGGTTCTTATCTATGCAATACGCACCTCCTTTGATGATATTCGACACGTCTCCATACACAATCTCGTACGAGTTACGGCTGTAGCAACATTCAAATTTATCCTTATTGCGAGTACCTTCTATGTACTAACACAATACAATGGTCGAGAAGTTAGTCCATTCTACCTGATTCGTTGCGGCTTCGTCGATTTTCTATTGACCTTCTTTGGTCTCCTCATGGTACGAATTCTCTTTGCCAGTATCTACCGCTTTTACTTCAGAGTCTCGAGAAGCGAGAAAAAAAATGTGCTTCTCTTTTGCCCCACTAGTACCAACTACAACTTTGCCGACTATATTAACTGCAATATGTCCGCAGATATGCGAGTTGTCGCTATTCTCAGTGGGGAATCTTCGCAAATAGGCATGTCTGTCTACGGTCTCAGGATATACGACGCCTTTGCAGACATCTCCACCCTATCAAAGATTATCAAGCAGATGAAGGTCGATTGCATCATCTTCCCCTCCCTCTCCAGCGCGAGAAATGAGGGAGCACCCATTGCTCAAATCTGCCTCCAACATAAGGTAAAGCTTCTCATACGAAACGATATCAAGCCCTTGGATGACGACGAGCAAGGCTCCACAAACCCAGTCGCACTCAAATCCATCAAGATAGAAGAACTGCTCAGTCGTACAGAAATTAATGTTGACATTGAAAACATTAAAGCCGAAATTCAAAACGATATCATCCTCGTTACTGGTGCGGCTGGCTCTATAGGTAGTGAGATTGCAAGACAGCTTTGTCAACTACCTGTTCGGGAGCTCATACTCATTGACATAGCAGAATCCCCCCTGCACAGTCTCAAGCTGGAATTCTGCAAAAAATACCCCGACGCGAATGTCACCTTTGCCATAGCTGATGTGAAAAATCACAACCGCATGGAAAACCTCATCCAAAAGCATCAGCCTAGCATCATCTTCCACGCAGCAGCCTACAAGCATGTCCCCATGATGGAAGAGAACCCCAGCGAAAGCATATGCACCAATGTGGGCGGAAGCGCTCTGATGGCAAAGCTGGCAGTAAAGCATGGCGTGCGCAAATTTGTAATGATTTCGTCCGACAAGGCAGTCAATCCCTCCAACATCATGGGCGCGACAAAGCGACTGGCAGAAATGTTTGTGCAAAGCTTGGACAAAAATGGGAAGACGCAATTCATCACCACACGTTTCGGCAATGTTCTGGGTAGCAATGGCTCTGTCATCCCTCTCTTTGTCAAACAAATCAACGAAGGCGGTCCCATCACCATCACCCACCCCAAGATTATACGCTACTTTATGAGTATACATGAGGCTTGCCGCCTCGTGCTACAGGCGGCAACTATAGGCAAGGGCGGGCAGGTTTTGCTCTTTGACATGGGTGAGCCACAAAGCATCCTCGTCCTCGCACAGCGTCTCATCCGCCTCTATGGACTAGAGCCCGACGTGGACATCAAGATTACCTTCACAGGCCTGCGCCCTGGTGAAAAGCTTTACGAAGAACTGCTCACCACGCACGAAAACTCCGAGGCCACAACTCACGAGAAAATTCGCATCGCGCAATGCGCCCCTATAGATGCAGAGTACATCAGCCAGCAAATTGAGCGCATCCTCGAAATCGCTCAACTTGATGATATCGAAAAACTCGTACGCCACCTCAAAAAACTCGTACCCGAGTACATCAGCAAAAACAACGCTATCTTCGCTTCCTTCGACAAGGATAATAGCGAAGATATCAGCACCACCCTCAATAACAAAACCATAATAGATGCATAAAGATATTCATAACTTGTGGAGCGTGATTCATCCATTAAGGGTGTTAGCATAAGCGATAAAACACAGGATAAATATAACAAAAATACGGCAACAGCATTCAGTCAGCGAGAATTACAAAAGCGATATTAATGTTGCATTTGGTAATAACCTTGCTAGAATAGACTCATTCATGAAATTTAAGGTCATGTTAGGGCACGCTATGACTGACAGTAGATAGAGCTTGCTATCACTCCCCTATACCAATCCATCACAATACATACGGTACCTCAAAGACTCACACATCAAATTTTAATAAATACCCCCATCTCACAGAAATGAAATCATACATCATATCATCAATAGCAGTGCTGGCGCTTAGCTCCTGCACCATGGACGACGAGCTCACCTATTTCTTCAATGCGCCTACGGGGCAGCACAAAGTTGTTCAAAACTATACTCAGTATATCAAGAAGGACGACAGACTTGCCATCCAGATTTCCAGCAAGTCCCCAGAACTTGTCATCCCCTTCACCAAGGCGGTCAATATCACCCCCACAGCCAATGGCGAAGGAGCCAATGCCGCAGCTACAGAGCAACAAGCCAGCGTGGAGTACCTCGTAGATAGCTCTGGATACATCACCTTCCCCATTCTCGGACGCATTTATGCCTCCACCCTCACGCACAAGCAGCTTGCCGACAAAATCGAAGATCTACTCATTAAGGGTGGCTACATCAGTGATCCCACCGTGTCGGTAGAGCTCAAAAACTTCAAAGTAACCGTTCTGGGTGAAGTCAAAACCCCAGGTGTTCAAAAAATTGATGGCAATCGACTCAGCATTTTTGAGGCCATTGCTGGCGCAGGTGACCTCACCATTGATGGTCTCCGTGAAAATGTATCCATCGTTCGCGAAATCAATGGTAAGAGAGAAATCGCCGTGGTAAATCTACGTGATCCAGAGATATTTAATTCTCCCTACTACTATCTCGCGACAAACGACATCGTTTACGTCAAGCCCAGCGGATTGCAAGAATGGAGGTCTGAAAGCGGCTCTCTCATCGTACAGTACGGTCTTTCTGCGACAGCATTCATTCTCTCACTCTTCAATCTTCTCGATAACAATTAATCTTTTACCACATGTCGGACACTATCGACCCTAGGCATAAAAAAGTGCACTCCCCACTTGCACTCATATTGCAGGCATCGCTGCGCTATTGGTACTGGTTTTTAGTGACCGTCCCTCTCTTCGTTGCGGGTGGATACTTCTACACAAAAACACTCAGCTACAACTATCAAGCAGATGCTCTCATCCTCCTCCATAATGGGGAGGCGGGGCAAAGCATGGCCGCCTCAAAGCAGGCACTCTTTGAGGACATGGGCATGCCTGATAGCAATACTAGTGTAGAAAATGAAATTGTCCAACTCAAGTCCTCGCAAATAATTGGCAAAGTAGTCGATAAAATAGAGCTTAATATACAATACCATATCAAACCACTTTTCAGACGCACAAATATTTACGGAGCTAATCCTGTTGCCGTCAAAATCGTCGAGCAAACTGAAAAGAAGATCCCTGATTTGCTCTTGCGTCCTGTTGACACCCAAAGCTACCTCTACGCCATACTAGCCCCTGGTCAATCCAGTAAGGAATTATCCGATAGCGATTGCAAAAGCGCGAAATACGGTCAAGAAATAGTCGTTGATAACAACATCCTCACTGTCGAAACAACACAGTATTGGGGTAATGGATATCTTGGAAACGATATACTCGTTAGTTTTTATAATAAAGCAGAGTGTATCGAAGAAATCAAAAGAAATATCACCATTGCGCGTACTGATAAAGTTACCAACACAGTCAAACTCACCTACCAATCTGGCAATCAAAAACTGGGCGAAGACCTCCTCAATACCCTCATCGCAACCTACGAAGCTGAGATTATCGCCCAAAAGAATTACGCGGCACTCTCCGCAGAGCAGTTCATAGCGGAGCGCATCAGCGCCATCTACAAATCCTTGGGTGAAGTAGATGACGAACTCGCTGACTATAAAGCGACACATGACATCGTCAGCGTGGAGAATGTGAGCACCTCGGCATTTGCTCGTGAGGCAAAGTACGAAGAGCTCATCTCAGGCATAGACCTGCAGCTCACCATGATTACGGCGGTGAGTAAAACATTAGAAGAAACAGATAGCTACAAGCCCATCCCCCCTAACAAGGCTTTTGTAGAGCTTAGCATTCATGAGCAAATTGACACCTTCAATGGGTTAGTTATCAAGTACAACGATCTCAGGCAGAATGCTGGTGCTAATAACCCAGTCGTCGTGAGGCTGCGTCAAGAAATTGCCACCTCCCGCGATAACACTCAGGTAGCTATTCAAAACCTCGTTGCAAACCTCAAACTGCAAAGAGAGCAGTATGTTGATAAAGAAAAATTGGCCGAGGAAAAAATTGCAGCACTTCCTGAAAAGGAAAAAGCTGTGAAAGACGTTATGCGCGAGCAAGGCATCATAGAGCAACTCTACCTCTTCCTGCTCAACGCACGCGAAGAAAACGCCCTCAACCTCGCGATGACAGAATCCAATCTCCTCATCATCGAGCCAGCACAGGGAACCGGCCTGCCCGTGTCACCCAGAATACCTGTTATCTTACTAGCTTCTGCCACAGCCGGCTTTATCTTGCCCGCCTTTGGTATTTTCCTGCTTAGCCTCCTCCATAATAAGGTAGAAAGCCTAGATGATATCGAGACGGCGTGCAGCATACCCGTCATCGGTCAGTTACCACGTCAAAAGAAGAGCAAGAATATGCAAGAATATTGCGTGCAAGAAGACTCTCGTGATATCTTGGCCGAAAACTTCCGCATCATTACCAATAACCTCGACTACTTCAGAAACAGCGATTCACAGCGCGGTCAGGTCATCCAAATCACCTCCACCCTTCCAGGTGAAGGCAAGACCACGATGTCTCATAATATAGCCTTGAGCCTCTCTTTCTCCAACAAGAGAGTAATCATGCTTGACGGTGACCTCAGAAAGCGTTCCTTGAGCAAGCGCATCAAACCTGACAGCAGCCAGCTGGGACTACTCAGCTACCTAGGCGGCAAGACGGACAAGATAGAAGAAATTGCACACAGGAGCAAACTGAGCAAGACTCTCTATCAGATTACCCTGCGCAGCATTCCGCCCAATGCCTCCAGCCTACTGAGCTCCCCACGCTACACGCAATTGATTGAAGAACTGCGAAATCACTTTGACTACATCGTCATTGACACCCCTCCCTTCTACGCTGTCGCGGATGCCCAACAGATTAACAAGCATGCAGATATCACCCTCTGGGTCATCGGAGCAGGCAAGATACACAAGGGCAGCCTCAGAGAACTTGATGAACTCTACCGCAACAATAAAATCAATAATCTCACCATCCTTCTTAACAATGCTGAAAAGCGCAATCAAGGCTATGGCTATGGTTACGGCTACGGTTATGCCTATGGTTACGGTGGCAAGGACAAGAAGAAGAGTTGAAGTTCTTATCTATCTTTCGAATCTCATATCATGAAAAACATTCTTGTTTTAGATACCGCAATAGCCTCCTTTAATAGAGGGGATGATATTATTATGGAATGTGTTCAATCAGAATTGAACAAAATATTCCCTAATGATTTCATGTACACTTTGCCTACGCACGTTAGTGCATTCAACATATTGCATGTTTTGCGAAACTCCATAGCGTATAGAACATACAAGAACTGCGATTACAAAATCGCTGGTGGCTCTAATCTTCTAGTCAAGGATCTCCTCACACACTTCCCTCAGTGGAATATTAACTGCTTTAATTATCAAGCCTTCAAGAATACCATTCTTTGCGGTGTTGGTGCTGGTGCTGGTGACACAAGCAATTTTTATACTAAATGGCTATATAGAAAAGTACTTTCTAGTGAGTTTTTCCACAGCGTTAGAGACGAAAGAAGCAAAGAGTATGTCGAAAGTCTAGGACTAAAAGCTATCAACACTGGCTGTGTTACCACTTGGAAGCTCACTCCTGACTTTTGCCAGCAGATTCCTAGCAAAAAAGCGTCAAATGTTATTTTTACCCTCACTGCATCTGATAAAAAAGATCCACGCGACCAAGAATTAATTGATATTCTCAATGCCAATTACAAGAAGGTCTATTTTTGGGTTCAAGGGAATCTGGATATGGATTATTTTCAACAATTTAGCAATATTGAAAATATCATTATCGTCCCCCCCTACCTCAACGCATACAGAGAGATTTTGAATTCTGATGATATTGAGTATGTAGGAACACGCCTTCACGGTGGGATTTTTGCAATGCGTCATAAGAAAAGAGCAATCATCATCGTGATTGACGAAAGGGCTAGAGAGATTAACAAACATAACAATTTGATATCCATAGAAAAAAACAACATTTCAGATCTACCCTCTATCATCAATTCCGAGCAAGAAACAAAAATTACCTTATTGCAAGATCATATTGATTTATGGAAGTCACAATTT
>CAYJON010000005.1:0-43796 GCA_964371795.1 uncultured Akkermansia sp.
ACCTGCGATGTATTCCATTGGCTGAGATCGCCTACGTTTTTTAATTGAGACTTATGAAACATCCATGCCATATTAGTAACCTGTGAGGTAT
The DNA here is from genome assembly GCA_964371795.1 of uncultured Akkermansia sp. GTDB lineage: Bacteria > Verrucomicrobiota > Verrucomicrobiia > Verrucomicrobiales > Akkermansiaceae > Akkermansia. The sequence goes on from CAYJON010000005.1 coordinate 92, forward strand.
CCCACTGGCCTAGATCTCCTACGTTTTCTAGCGATGATAAAGCAAACATCGCGCACATATCAGTCACTTGCGAGGTATTCCATTGACTGAGATCTCCTACACTTTCAAGTTGCGATTCACAAAACATCCCGTCCATATTAGTAACCTGTGAGGTGTCCCATTGGCTGAGGTCTCCTACGCTTTTTAGTTGCAGCTTATGAAACATCACGCTCATATCTGTCACCTTCGAGCTATCCCACTGGCCGAGATCTCCCACGCTTTCTAGCGATGATGCGGCAAACATCTCGCTCATATTAGTCACTTGCGAGGTATCCCATTGTCTGAGGTCTCCTACGCTTTTTAAGTGTGACTTATCAAACATCTGTCTCATGTCAGTCACCTGCGAGGTATCCCACATACTTAAATCCAGAGAGGCCTCACCACTCATGAAAAACATGCAAGACAAATCCCTAATACCAGAGCCTAATATAATAGATTTTACATGGTTAAGTAATGGGAAAATGGCTTCAAACTTTTCATCCTCTGAATCCAATGTCTTTTCCTTGGGCGAAAAACCATAAACAAAATCAGGGATAATAACAGTCGAACGACTAGGAGAATCATAATATCGTACAATCCTCACAAAACCCTTGTCATCGATAATAAAATCAAAAATTTTGCCAAATTGAGCAAGGTATTCATCAATTTGTTTTTGAGCTGAGCGTTTACGATTTTCTATTAAATTATTCATATATTCTGTATGTTGCGTATGCATTGATGTTCAGAGCGTGTGGATGCCTTCTCTGAAAGTCGGATATATTAGCTCTGGCAGCAGTTCTTTTTTCATACGTGAAGTGTCACCGTAATAAGATGCCCGACCTATTGTGATAAAATCACGTGTCAAGGGACTGCGCCAGCCAGTGAGTAATGACCATGCCTCAAATAAACTAGCAGCTGTGTATATCATCCATAGGGGCATCTTCCAAGGACTTGTGGTCTTCCAGTAAAGTGTGGCTTCGTTCAAAAACTCTTGCAGGGTCTGGACACCATCGTCTCCTAGATGATAGATGCCTCTGGCATGAGGATGGTAAATAGCTGCCCTTGTTGCTGCTAAAAAATCCGTCGTGGAAATCAAATGAATGTAGGTTGGCTGCCGCCATATCCCTAGTAGGGCATAGCGAGAAAAAAATCGTGCTGCCTCTATCATTAAAATACCCTTTCCGTACACCATCCCAACACGCAAGATGATGGGCACGATATTTTCTGCGGACAGGAGCAATTTTTCCTCCTCCAATCGTGTGGATGCGTGGATGGAGCTGGGCTTTGCATCAAGAGAGCCCCTCGCGGGATTGTCAGGACTGCTTTCTCCCTCCACATGAGGGAAACTCACTAAAATCATCCTTTTGACTGCTGCTTTGCTAGCTGCCTCTAAGAGATTTTTGAAGTACTGGACATTGGTTCTGGGTAAGAATTTTTTAGGTGAGCCTTGGAACAAAACGCCTGCAAAATGAACCACCGTATCCACGCCCTCTAGGGCGTCGTGAAGGCTGTCTGCTTGATTCAAATCGACGCGAAAAACACGTGCATTTGTCTTCTGCTTGAGGGCAGCGGGTACATCCTTCTTATGGATGAGTAAATTTAACTCAATATCATCATCGACTACGTGCTGCGAAAGTAAGCTGCCTAGATTTCCTGCTGCACCAGTAATAGCTATTCGTTGTTTTTTCATGGGACTGTGTTTGTATTTTTAGCTTTCGTGAGGAGATTGAGAGCTATATTTCCTGTAGATAATGATGGGGAAACCTATGGTGTTATCGTAGGCTATGGCCGTACATGATCCAGCTAGTGTGAGAGGTATATCGACGAGAAAAACGACGCTCAAAAAAGCTAGTCTATTCCCCCAACTAGACTCTCTTCTCGGGGAAGTGAAAGACATGGTATAGGGTATGTAGTCAATCTTATCTAGGCGGGCACGAAGATCTGGCACCTTCATCCTGCGTACAAGACGGTAATCATCTGGTAGCTCATTTTCCAAAAAGGCTGTAGGATCTTTCTCTGGGTCTATTTTTTGCTCAGAAAGCAGCTGTGCAATATCTGTGGGCAAAACATCAATAAGGGGCTCTAGCAGGGGGATGTAAAGTACAACTTCCTTTCTTAATTTTTTGTTCTCATCGCCTCCCTCAACCCAAACGATATCCGCCCCGTCACGTAAGGTAAACATTCTGAGATAGACTGAAATTACTGGATTTTTCTGCCCTAATATTACCTTAATCGGGATATAATAGCTCAATTCACCCTTTCCGTCGGCGAGCTCCAAGACTTCCGAGCTGGCTAATGGCCATTGGGGTACGCTAGAACTATTAAAAATAAGGTCTGGATCAGCATAATGTATCTCGCTATTGTCTTCAAAATGAGAGCTTAGCTTCGTTACTAAATAGCTTTGAACACAGGAAGAGAAGCTTAGCAGTACAAGAAGCGCCAAGATGCTTTGACGTGAGAATGCAAGGGATCTTTTCATCTCTTTTTTTTAACAAAATCAAGGGAGAGGGTCAAGATTCTTTTTGACTAAGGGACTGCGCCTCCCTTTAGCAAACTTGCCGATGAGCTGAGAAACTGCGAATGTTATCGAATGGCAATTCGCATGAAAGAATGGGGCATGTTAGCCCCTGTAGCACAAAATGTAAACCGCTCTGGTCAGCGGCAAAGTATACACAGCTCTGTCAGGCATACAGGCAACAGAGCTCAATCTATTGGACAGGCGGGGCAAAATCTATCCCATACTCTCGCAGAGGTGGCGGATGATGATGCCGCGTCTTCACCTCCTCCCGAGGCAACGCCGAGTTGGGAAGATCAAATTGCAGAGCTTGAAAAAAGTGCCTCTGTGGGAAAGATTGCAAAACATCTCAGCGAGGCTATCGCAAACACGGCAGAAGAGCTGTATGAGCGCGAGGAGAGCGGAGATATTGACTATCTCTGGGAAAAAACCGCCAACTCTCATATCAATGATGCTCTCTCTAGCTTGGATAAACCCCTGCGAGAGGAGGCTAGCAAGCTGGCACCTCTCTATGCTAGTCAGGGTAAGGAGAGCTTTAAGAGCAATCACATGCTCATGCGCATTACGAATTCCCAGAATGATTTTTGGAACACGCTGCAAGAGACCATCGCCTCTGGTGATGAGGTGACAGCATTGCAGCTAGCCAGTCTGGGTGAAGGGACTCTCATCGCGCAAGAGCAGCTGCCAGAGGTGGAGCGCAATATCAGCAGTAGCACGCGTTACAAGCTCTGGGATGATGCCTTTCGCAATGATCCCTTGGGTGGATTGAGCGCCTACCGCGCCGCCTCGCCTCAGGAATTGCCCGAAAGCGAGCCTATCAGAGCCAAGCTCAGCCAGCTTCACAAGGATACCCTCCGCGCTAGCAGGGCAGGGGCAGCGCAGTTTTTGCGCGGCACGATTGTCGATGACAAGCCCATGGATGAGGCCTCGCTGACGCGTATTGAGGAGGCGGGTATCCTGAGCGATTCTCAGATAGCGGGTATTAAGAGCAAGAGTCCTCATAGCCTGCGCACAAAGGATTACTGCCAATGGCAGGCGCGTATAGATAGCTGTGCTCCTGATGAGGATCAGCAGGTTGCTCTGCAATTGGATTTGGCAGCGGCTGCCCTGCCACGTTCTAGCAAGCGGGAGCTCTTTGCGCGCCTTGATAGGCAGAGTCAGCAGGACTTTGACAAGCGTCTCGCCTTCCAAAAGCGCGTCGAGCAGGCCTACGAAGCAGGGCAGCTGGGCACTGTGGGAGATGAGCTGACGTGGCAGCGTCTCGCACGCTTGCAAAAGCTTCTCCCGCAAGCACTGGCTGATACGCGTGAGGATTCTCTATCCTCCCTGCTACAGCAATTTACCACCCCAACAACGCAGTGGGTTAGACTGCGTGATATGAATAACCCTACACCATCCCCCCATCAAGCATGAACACAATACAGACAGATGAAGCAACAGATAAGGCAGAGATGAAGGAAACAATCCTAGAGCCTGCTCCCATAGAAACAGCCTCCACACCAGCTGTGGAGGAAGAAACCCCAGACCATCCTCCCTTGCCGCGCTCCCGCGATGCAATCCCGTTGGAAGAGGAGGAGGGCTGGTCGCCCCTCAGTATGCTCAATACAGGCGTGGAAAGCATACATCGTAGGGAGATGCAGCAGCACTGGTTACCCATACTGACCGATAATCCCGATAGCATCCCTCACTTTGTGAGAGAGGCCGCAGGTGTGGAGGGCGCAGAGCTCTCTGCGGAGGAAAAGGAGGAGCAATTGCTGCGCACGGTGAATCAGTCTTGGCTGGCTGATCACAGTGACAAGAAGCCCGAAGAGATCAGAAACAACTGGTCGGAGATGCGCAGGCAATTCAGTACTGGTAGGCAGCTGGCCAACACGGAGCAAGAGATGTTTCACGCCATCTCGGCAGAGCAGAAGCGTGAGCTGGATGAGGAGCTAGCCTCAGAACTCTACTTCCGTGGCTATCAGCATGGCTTGGAAGGCAAGGAACTGGGCAGCCTAGATGCTCTACTCCAGCTAAAGAAGAGCAAGAATGACCGCGCGCGCCAGATTTATATTGAGAATTACACACAGCAGGCCTTTGAGCGTGGCGCAAAGGAGAGAGAGCGTCTGCTCCCCATAGCAGAGCAGTTGGCCGTGGGCATGGATGCCATGGTGGACGCGGAGCAGCGTATTTTTAGCCCAGAGCTTTTTTCTCAGGCTGCTCCCAGTGCCAAGGCTGCTAGCTCTCAGATGCGTCGCCTTTCTGCCGAAGAGAGGAAAAATGTCTTTTACCTCGCCCTCGCTCAGCGAGAGCAGATGAAAGAGGGCTCTGGCGGAGAAGATGAGGGACTCACCAGTCAGCTGCTTCGCTCTGCAAAGAGAGGGGCGACTAACGTGGGTTTTGATCTCGGTCTTGGTGCCTTGCATCTCTCAGCTGGCGCGATGGATGCCCTAGGTGGGCTGGTCGATAGCGAGGGGCTAAAAGATGGGGCAGAGGATGTCGATTTGCGCGCCCGTGTCGCCAATGAAATACGACAGGTGGCACAGCAACAGCAGGCCCCTCTTTACATTCCAGAGGATACAGAGCTCAGCGAGCAGTTCCTCATCGACATGGCTGGCGGGACACCGCAGGCGGTGATGGGCTTTGGGGGGGTGGCCTCTTGGGGCACGCTCATCGCGAGTGGTATAGGCTCTTCCATATCCCAAGCGAGGGAGAGGAACAGCGCAGGTGATCTTCCCACCCAGACGGCCGCTGGCATTATGGCCGCTGGTATACAGGAGGCGATTTCCTTTGGCTTCACCAGAGTGGGGGGACGTGTTTTTGAGCGTTCCCTCGACAAGTTTGCTCGCGCAAAGGGAAGGGGGATAGGATCTTACAGTCTTGCCACGCTCTCTTCTGGTGGTTTGCTCACTGCCGAGACGGCAAAAATGGCAGTGGAGCAGAAGATAGGGACTCTGGCCGATCTCGGCTTGCATGAGCTTAGTTCTCACATTGACAAGAGTAATTCCAATATAGACTGGCAAAGCTACGGAGATAACTTTGCCGATATTGAAAGCAATATGCGAGAAGCCGCCATGAATTTACCTTATCTACTCATTGGCGCAGGGCGCGCTCAGTTGCACCACTTTGCCGCCGCTAATGAGATTAAAAACAACGCCGCTGCGCTCGAAGAATGGGGCATAGCGCCAGAGCGAATAGAAGACATTCTCCAAGAAAGTGATCCTATGAAGGCAAATCAACTGTTGCAAGATGCTCTCACCCAAAGTTCGCGCTGGAGTGGGGCTAATTTCCTGCGCGAATCCATGCAGTCTCTCAAGCTGATGAATACGGACTACTTTGACGGCTTCAAGGATGCGGAGATTGTCTGTGACTTCCTCGGTCTTCCTCCAGAGATAGCCTCCTTGCCGCAGTCGCAGGTGCAGCTGGGTGATCCTGATGCAGAGGGCGCGGTGGAAAGACTGCAAGAGAAGCACGGAGATGTTAAGGGCTCTAAAATCCGACTAGGAAAAAGCCTGCAAATATGGGACTACTGGTGGGAAAAATCCAATGTAGAACGCTTTATCCCAGAAAAATATCGACAGGATAGCGTCCCCGTGCGTATGAAGTTTGTCAACGACGCTCTGCGTCAACGTCAGCTCCGTTACCAGCAGGATGTGAAAAAGGCAGAGCCAATTTTGCCGCGCCAATTGCTGCGTGGTTTCTACCATCCCACGGCAGAAAAAGAACGCCGCCTTGTCCTTCGCGATAGGATGGCAGAGTTGCATGACCTCTCTTACCAATACCTCCTCAACATATCGCCGCCCGAGATGTTGCAGCATAAGTCCAATAGCATGGAAGGCATTATTGCCCGTCAAGATCGTGTACGCAAAGGCTTTTTGATACGCGTTGCTAATGAGGTGCTGGAGCGTGCCAGTGGGCGCAGCCGTGCGGAGAGTCATCTCTCCTTGCAAAATCAGTTATTCAAGAATTACCGCCATGTGAAGCTACGCTCCCAGACGCCTTATTGGATCAAGAAGGTTTCGCTCACCGACTTCCGTAACTTGCAGAACTATGCCATGATGACGGAAAATCAATTGGCAAACACCGCGCGTCCGCCAGAGTTTCTTCACGCGGCAAGGTTGCTAGTAGGTATGGAGAGCTCTGCGGATTATCTTTATGAGTTGTTGCCAGAGATGGATGACTTCCAACGCGCTCTCGGGCGTGGGATGACGCCCCTGCAAGCCTATTCAGAGATTCTCACGCGAGAACTGGACATAGACGCGGATTTTTTCAAGGAGTATAAGCTTGATTTTGTGAATAAGCAGGCGAGCAATACTGACCTAAAGATTCTCGCCCAGCAGCATCAGCTAGTCTTTGATAACTACAGCATGAGCACAGGCTATCCCTTGGAATCCTCTGAAGGGCTGGAGGGGAAGAGTTACTGGCGCACGCAGCTGCCCGATGGCTCTCCTACCCGATGGCATGAGACACGGGAGCAGGCAATCAACGACCTCATGCTGAGCACGGCATCGCTGTTCTACCCCTTGGCAGAGAGCAACCGAGAGAGGCAGGAGAGGATGCTTTCCGAGGAAGAATACCGCCTCATCGACTACCTACCTGATAGCAAGGAGAGTTTTTCTCCCTTTGACCAGCTGGGTATGCAGGGCTTTTTTGAGCTCTATGAGTACAACACTGGCAGTGTGGCGCGTGGTTTACCAGGCTTGCGTTTTGAGCGTTTCCACAACAGGGTAACACCCAGTCGCTCTCTGCGGATGTTGGAGATTACGCCCTTTGACCGCACTATCAAGCAGAAAACACGCTACCAGATGGATGAGCTATCTGTAACCACGCCCTATGCTCTGATGCGCACACGCGCTCATGCCTATTGGAAGGGGGTGCTCAACGACACTCTGCTTCAGCCAGAGGAGATTCACTCCATGCTGAGTGAGGCAGATTTGCTCTCTACTCCAGAGTTGGTGCAGCTTTTCTCCCAAGATGGATTGAAAGAGCCCATCAATGACTCCCTGAGCTATTATACAAACAATGATGACGACCACTACGGTCGCTTCGTTCAGAGGCGAGAAAATCTTGCGCTGGTGCTAGCTGATATTTCCACGGATTATGTGATTGCCAATATGGATGACTATGCGCTGCCTCCCTCCGTGAAGACATGGCTACGTCTCGCGCCACTGAGTCCCACTGTGCCCGATAGCTTTGCCCCTCAGCAATATGCGGTGGGCTACAGACGTCGCCCCCTCATGCGTAGCAATAATCGTAACACCGCAGAACGCCTCAAGCTGAGAGCCGACATATGGGATACGATGAGAAAAAAGAAGGACAGCATCACCGCGAGCAGTCTCTTGCCCTTCATTGACGCCTCACTTGGCTATAATAATCAGGAGTCTTATGAACGCTCTTGGAGTCACTTTTATGGCAGTCAGACCTCTACCCAGACGCAGCAAACGGGGCTTTGGAATCTCATTAACTACCCCAAGACCATGTGGCCGCGCCTCCCTGCTGTACGCCAGCAAGTGATGTACGACACCATGCAGCAATACTACAGCCATCTGCCTAACAGGGAAACGGTCTATGAGTCCCTAGACAACTTTGGGCAGGCATTGGACACGCTGGGTGATGTTTTGATAGAATACCCAGAGCTGCATGAGGTGGCTCTCTCTCTGGAAAGTGAGGATAAGATTCTGCGCCTGCAACTGGACGACCCCACGCCAGAGCAATTGACGCTGTCCGAACCGCACTACAAGCGCATTGACTGGGAAATCCCTAGCTCCGACCATCTTGGATACAGACCTGATGAGATGATAGATATGCCAGATAGCTTCCGCGAGGATGCTCGCATTATTCCTTCCCTTCGTCTATTGGGTGATTTGCGACGTTATCATGCTCAGACTGCTATTAGCAATGAGACGGGGATATGGTGGCGCGGAGAACGCTATGGAAAGGATGCCAACACCCTACCTGGTATGGGTGATAATTGGTCAGTGGAACGCCCTCTTAGTACATTGGAGCGTCATATAGAGGCGATTCAATCCCGCATCGCAGAGCAGGGCGGAGAACCCCTCCGCATCATGGATTATGAGTTCACGGCACTGCCAGAGACCTTGAACTGGGAGAGTCTAGGCTTTGCTAGTCTTTTCAGGGACAAGAATTATCCCACGGATACTCTTCGCCTCATGCCTGCTAATGAGTTTGCTGATAACCCAATAGAGCATTCTCCCTACACCATACGTGCCCGTGGCGGTATCTACTATGATAGGATTAAGGCCATACAGGATGATGAGGGCTACCGCAATCGTATTCGCGGATTGGATTACTTCAAGACTTACAAGCTCAACTGGCATAATGAGGAAACTAATAGGGCGCTCGCTCAGGATATGGCTCAACGTCTCACTAATAGAGTATTGCGAGAAATTGATAGCAAGGACACCGCAGAGGGTGTAGAGGCTGGTTATGAAAAGAGGTTGGAGGATTTGCTCATCACGCTGGCGGAAGATACGGGCTTTTCCTACGACATACGCAACAAGAGTATAGAGGAGATGACACCTCCTCAGTTGCTTTTGCTAAAGCTTAACTATGAGCTGGCAAAGGTGGTCTATGGCTCTCAGCCCGAAGAGGATTTGCGCTCTCTTGCAGAGTTTGTTCGCAAGAACTTTAAGAGCGAGAAGCAGCGCTCTCGATTTGCCTTTGGCATATCCGACATCATTGAAAAGCAATACAGGGAGTCCGAAAACGCCCACGCGGAGGCGGTTAACAAGGGCATACTGCCAAAGCGTATCAAGTCGGGGCGTCGCCCTAAGCAGAAAGAGACCCAAAAAAGGAGGAGCTTCAGGGCGACCAGCGGTGGCTTTTGGGGGATTAATGGATTCTAATCAGTTATCAAGAGTATGAAAAGTCTTTCCGATGTCCTCTCTGGTCGCCTCGATAACCAGCTTTGGCGGCTCAATAATCTCTATTGGATAGAAAACAAAATGGGGCATATGCAGCGCTTTCGCCTTAACGCGGCGCAGCAGCGACTTTATGATAATCTGCATTCTCGCAATGCAGTGCTCAAGGCGCGTCAGCTGGGCATATCCACATTTACAGCCTTGCTCATGCTGGACAATTGCCTCTTCACTCCCAACTACCATGCGGGCATCATTGACAAGTCCTTGCCCGATGCAGAGCAAAAGCTAGGGAAGATGCGCTTTGCTTGGGAGCAGCTGGACTATCTGCCGCCAGAGCCTAGCTTGGAACAGCAGGCTCTCGCGCAGCTAGGAAGCATCGTGAAGTATCACACGGGTATGAAGCGTGGGGAGAGGCTCTGTCCCTCATCGGACACGCGCTCTCGCCTCTCCTTCACTAATGGCAGCGACATTCGCATAGGTACTAACCTACGCGGTGGTACGCTACAGATGCTCCACGTCTCAGAGCTAGCCCACACCTCTGTCCACAGCCCATGGCGTGCGCGAGAAATACGCACGGGCGGTATCAATACCGTGCCAAAGAATGGCTGCATCATCCTAGAGAGCACACATGAGGGAGGGCGCTATGGGGTGAACTATGAAATCATGGCTCAGGCCATGGAGAATAGGGCGAAGGGGGAGCTCAGCGAGCTGGACTTTGCCTTCTTCTTCCTCAGCTGGTTTGACCATGAGGAATATGAGCTATCGGGCAAGCCGCGCTGGGCAGATAGGCTCTCTCTCTATTTTCACAAACTGGAGCAGGAGGAGCATATCAGCCTGCGAGAGGAGCAAAAGCTATGGTACAGCCGTATGGAGCAAATCATGGGCAGCTCCATGCAGCAGGAGTACCCCTCCACCTGTGATGAGGCTTTTGCCACGGGTAATGAGGGGGCTATCTACGGCAGACAGATTAGCATCCTGCGAGAGCAGGGGCGTATTGGCGCAGACTTTGCCTACCACCCAGAGCATCCTCTTTACTGCTCATGGGATTTGGGGCTCAGCGACCACACGGCTCTGTGGCTCATCCAGTTGATAGGTGAGAATATCTACTGGCTGGATCATTATGCTATCAACCAGCAAGGCATAGAGCACTTTGCCGCGCAGGTGCAGAAATGGGAAAGAGAATACGGTCTTATTACCCAACACCTGCTGCCACATGATGCCGCACACCGCGACCCCCATGGGCAGTCCTACGTGGAAAACCTCTTTGCACTGGGCATATCTCATGTGCGCATTGTTCCGCGTACACCTGATATATGGAGGGGGATTAATCATCTGCGTGGCTTGCTGCTGCACAGTTGGTTTCACCCCAAGACCCTACAGGGTCTCATCAATGCACGTGGATTAGAAGAGCCCAGTGGGCTGCGCTGTTTGGAGATGTACCGCAGCAGTCCACCAGGGCAGAATGGGCAGATACACAACAGCCCCTTGCATGATCAGTACTCCCACTCTGCCGATGCGGCACGTTGCTTTGCCGAGGCACATTCCCATGGCATGGTGCATAGCACGCATGCTCCACGGGCTAGCAAGCAGGCCATCATGTGAGCTTGGGCTTGTAGGGGGAGGGGATATGTGCTAGAGTAGCGGCATGCTTCATCGCGCATATCTCCTCCTTCCTCTCAGTTTAGCTATTACAACTAGCTTATTAGCAAAAGATATTTCCGACTATCAGCGTCTCATCACAGCACGCAGCAAGGCGCATATTGCCTCCCTGCATGAGGCTGCAGTATCAGGTGATATTGCTGTCACAAAAGAAGCCATCGCGCAGGGAGATTCCCCCAATCAGCGTGATGAATACGGTAACAGCCCTGTCCATATTGCCGCACAGAATGGTCAGAGCGCTGTTCTCCAATTGCTAATCAAGGCTGGTGGCGATGTCATGCAGCCCGATGCTTCGGGGCGCGTTGCCTCCCAACTGGCTAGCAACAAGGACTGCAAAAAACTTTGCCAACAATTTGAAGAAAAACGCAACGCAGAACTTGCTGGCTACCAAGCCATACAAAAGGGTGACATGACAGCCCTGCGTCAGTACTTGAAAAAGGGTGGTTCCGCCAATGCGATGGATGCCTCTGGTCAACACAGTCTCCTGCACGCAGCCATCAGTCAGCGCAAGGCAGAAGCCGCCCTTATCCTTCTTTCCGCTGGAGCAAAGGCGGAAGCCCCCGCTACGCATGGCAAAAACCTCCTCATGCTAGCAGCTGGCATGGGTGATGCGCGTGTCATCAAGGCCCTGCTCCAAAAGGGCGCAAAGCCCATGCACCAGTCTGGCAACGGTGCAACAGCGCTACATGATGCCATTTGGGAGAATAGGCTGGATGCCGTGCAAGCCCTGCTACCAGCCTACAAGTCCGTCAACTTCAGTCCATCGGGTAGGCAGAATGGTTTCCCCATAGAGATGGCTATTTCTCGCCGTCGCGAGGCCATTGTTACTGCCTTTGTCAAGGCGGGATTCCGCGCGGACAAGCCCCCAGTAGCCAACACGCCTCTTTTGCTCATGGCACTAGAGGTCAACAGCCTTCCTATTTTCCAAGCCCTGCTCGAAGCAGGTGCTAACCCCGACGCAAAGAACGCCAAGGGACAATCCGCACGTAGCCTAGCCAAAGGCGCATTCTTGCAAGCACTTAACAAGTAATACAGCCATGAAATCCCTTTTTCTCAGCAGTCTCTTAGCCCTCGCACCAGTTCTTTACGTCCAGCATGCGACCAGTGCCGCTAGCGAGCAGCAGTCCGAAGCACGCCACATCACCGCCAAAGCCTATCTGCCCATAGAGGAGATACGCAAACGCTACAAGGTAAACAACTACTCCGCCTTTGAAAACCCAACGGGCATCTACTTCCGCGCAGGTGACGAAGCCCGCATCACCCTGAGCGATGAGGCAAAGGGGCAGGTGATTCGCCTCATTGTCCATGACTTTGGAGAATCGGGGCACCACGCTGTCTACCCCCTACAGGCTGGCGAAAATGTCCTGCGCATCCAGCAGGCAGGCCTAGCCTACATCAACTACCTTCACCCACAGGGTACAGGCCCCGATGTGAAAGTAAACATCAAGGGTGGCGTCGTCAATGGTGTCTTTACCAGAGAGCACAGTGCCGCAGAGTGGAAGCAAATGCTAGCCAACGCAAAAAGCCCCATGATAGATATGCTAGGGGAGCGCGTGCAACTAGTCTACCACGTAGATCAACTGCGCAAGCAATGCCCAGAGAAGGGCCCCGAGCTGCTGGCCACCTACGACCATATCATTAAAATACAGCAAGATATGATGGGTTGGGGTAGCCTTATCCCACAACCCAAAAATCACATCTTGGGACGCAATATATGGAGGGGCTTTATGCATGCCGATGGCATGGGGGCTGCCTTCCATCACAATACCATGCAGGAGGTAGGTAACGCAGAGCGTCTGCCGAAGTCCTCTTGGGGTGTAGCGCATGAGTTTGGTCACGTCAATCAGGTGCGCCCTGGTATGCTCTGGGTGGGCACGGGGGAAATCACCAATAACATCTTTTCCGCATGGACTAATTACCTGCTCAACCCCAGCAGTATGCGATTGGAGCATGAGGTGACCCCCTCTCCCAATGGTAATATACGCGGGGGACGACTGCATTGCTATATTCATAGCGCGCGCGTTCTGGGGCAGCCATGGCAGTACCAAAATGGTCCCGATAACTACCGCTACCCTGCGAAGCCCATCAGCCTAGCAGAGCGCATCCGCAGCAGCAAGCAGAGTTACGACCACTTTGTCAATGTAGCCCCTCTCTGGCAGTTGCAGCTCTACGCAGCTGTAGCACAGGGCAAAGCAGACTTTTACCCCCAGATTTTCCAAAAGGTGAGAGAGACAGACGAAAGCCAACTCACACAGGGACAAATGCGCATTAACTTCATGAAAAATGCCTGCGATGCCTTGGGGATGAATCTCTCTCGCTTCTTCATCGAGACAGGCATGTTGCAGCCCCTCAATAGATGGAAGAACGACTACGGCTCTCGCATGCTCACCGTTACCCCCAAGATGGTGGACGAGGTCTTGACACACGCTGCCCAGTACCCAGAACCAGACAGCAGTGTCATCTACTACATCACATCAAACAGTGCCCCCATCTTCAAGAATAAGACAGCCCTCACGCAGGGCAAGCCCCAGCGTGTGCAGCAGGGAAAAATCACCATTCCTGCCGATCAGTGGCAGGGTGCTGTCGCCTTTGAGGTATACTCTGGCAAAAAGCTTGTAGGGGTCTCCTTGCTTGGATTAGGTCATCAGGACAACAAGAGCACCGATGTGTTTTTCCCAGCAGGTTCTACAGAGCTGAAGGCGGTTAGCTATGACGGAAAGCGTGTCACTGTTCCTCTGGAAGGATGACATTTTTTCTTGTCTTAGGTGTGGACATAAGGTCTCTGTGATGGTAGACTTGCCGCCATGCATCAATGGATGGTTCCTCTACTTTCGCTCTATGTCTTTACATCGCTTTTTCTGACACTGCGCTTTGCGTGGTGGCTACGCGTTCTGTTACTGCTCCCTCTCTTGCTGGGAGGATTCAAGTCCCTCATACTTGATTTCTTCTGGCCAGGGATGACCTTTTTCTTGCCCGAGGCACCACGCATACCGCTCATGCTGGGGTCGGCTCTCTTTGTCTTTCTGATTATCACTCTCTTCCTCGTTGGTATACGTGACATCTGCGCTCTCATCTCTTGGCTCTACAAAAGGTGTGGGAAGTGGACATCTATCAGCATTTATAGCATAGCTCTCTGCGCTACTGGCTGGAGTATGTGGGACTCCATGCGTGTGCCCGATGTTAAGGAAGTGACCATAGAAGTAGAAGGGCTTAATCCCGATTACAAGGGCTTTACCATTGCCGTGCTTGCAGATTTGCATCTAGCGCAGCTCAATGACAAAAGCTATGCAGAGGAAATCGTGCGTCGCACCAATGCCCTCAATGCGGACATTATTGTTCTACCTGGTGACCTCATTGATGGGGATGTTAATCTGCGCCGAGAGGCTGTCGCACCACTGGCTGGACTTAAAGCGAAATATGGTGTTTTTGCCTCTGCGGGTAATCATGAATACTACTCTGGCTACCATTCATGGATGAATGAGTTCCGCCGTCTTGGTATGAAAACCTTGGAGAATCAGAATGTAGAAATCCTCCCTGGTCTCTTTATAGCTGGTGTAGGTGATGTGGCTGCGCACATGGATATCTCTCATGATGTGGAGGGCGCGGAGGCTGTCAACTTTCCCAAGGCTATGCAGGGAACGCATGGCACTGTCATCATGCTAGCGCATCGTCCAGATTTGGCTAAGCATGGTGCAAAGAGCGGCGTTGATTTACAGATAGCAGGTCACACCCATGGGGGTATGATGTGGGGCTTTAATCAATTGATTGCCCGCTACAACGGTGGCTATGTTTCTGGGCTCTATGATGTGCATGATACGATGAAGCTCTATGTCAGCAATGGTGCGGGGCTTTGGCCCGGTTTTACCATGCGCGTGGGCATATCGGGTGAAATTACGCTCATTACCTTAGACTAAGATGGAAATCTTTTTCATCCCAGCGGCTTTCTATATTTGTGCGTCGCTGATTCTTCCCTTGCGCATGCCGCTTTATTGGCGTGTCGTGCTGGTCGTGCTTTTCCTCATAGGGGGATTCCGTCACCTCTTGCTAAACATCTTTTGGGCAGGGGAGGCAGACATCCTGCCCGAGGCTCCTCGCATGGTGATGATTATCACCTCCACGCTTTATAGCGCGGTGCTCATCTTTGCGCAATTGACCGCTGTGAGGGATGTCCTTCTGTGGACATGGAGCGCGCTGCGTCGTCGTCTCCCCAAGAGAACAGCCTTCAATACAACGGGTATTATTGTTGGGCTAGTAGGAGTCGTGCTGACTGCTATCTGCATGTATGAGTCTATGCGCATACCACGTGTCAAGGAGGTAGAGCACCATCTTGCCATCCCAGCCCAATATGACGGACTGAAGGTCGTGCTCATTCCTGACATACATCTTTCTCCTATCAACGATGCTAACTACGCCAAGGGTATTGTAGAAAAAGTCAACGCCCTGCAGCCCGACCTCATTCTCCTAGTGGGCGATACCGTAGATGGTAGTGTAGAAAAGAGGAAGGAAGACATAGCCCCCCTTGCAGAACTCAAGGCAAAATATGGCGTCTTTGCCACCATGGGCAACCATGAGTCCTACTCGGGCTATAGATTATGGCTAGAGGAGTACCGCCGCCTCGGAATCGCAGTGCTCGAAAACGAGAATGTGGAGATATTCCCCGGTCTTAGCCTCGTAGGTGTGGGGGATTGGAGCACTCGCTTCTCTTCCCACCCAGAGACGATAGGTGCGCCTAGTATTGATTATCAGAAATCTGTTGAAAACTTATCCGCTGAGAATGCAATCATCCTCCTAGCCCATGATCCTATAGAGAGTAATCATATACCCCCTATAGGCAAGAGTTCTCTTCATGTTGCAGGTCACACGCATGGAGGCATGATGTGGGGAGCATTATACGCCTTTGTCTACCATCTTTATGATGGCTGCATAGAAGGCTGGTGCAATGGTAATGAGCGCAATGGCTACAGACCCATGTATGTCAGCAGAGGCGCAGGGACTTGGCCTGGTGCGATGTTCCGTCTCGGTGTGCCCTCCGAAATCACCTTACTTCGTATTCGCTCGCATGCGGACTAGCTCTTTGTACTGCACGCCCGTACCGCCAAAAATATCCAGAGCACTACCCACTGTCGCATCAATAGAGCCTTGGCTCAGACTGTCGATGAGATCAAAGTCTGCCATGCTTGCAATACCACCAGCGTAGGTCATAGGACGCGCCCTCCATGCGCCCAGTAGGCGCACCAGCGCCTCATCTATACCCTGACAGCGTCCCTCAACATCAGCTGCGTGGATGAGAAACTCATCACAGCGAGCCGCCAAGGAATCCAGTACTTCGTGAGTGACATCTAGATTGGTAAGAGTCTGCCAACGATTCATGGCCACAGTCCAGCCCTTTGCCGTACGACGGCAGCTTAGATCTATCACCAAACGCTGTGCGCCGACACGTTCCACTAGCTCATCAAGTACTGCGGGCAAAAATTCTCCAGCCTGACTAAAAAGCGCACTGGTGACAATCACATGTGATGCGCCTGCATCCAGCCACTGCTGAGCATTGTGCACCGTGACCCCTCCACCCAGTTGCAAGGCATGGGGGTAGGCAGCGAGGGCTGATTGTGCTGCCTGTTCATTACCCGCCCCTAGTTGAATGACATGACCACCGCGCAAGCCATCTTGTCTATAGAGATTCGCATACCACGCGGCATCATGTTCTGATGTGAAGTTTGTCATCAAACTCTGCTCCGTGTCAGTGAGGCTACCACCGACAATTTGCTTTACCAAGCCATGGTGCAAGTCTATACAAGGGCGAAAAGAGGTCATGGGATGAGTATAGAGAGAAAATAGATAAATTCAAGCCTCGAACACGCAAAAGAGCATTGAACGAGCATTGATGAAGCTTTAGGCTTGATAGCTGGGGAGTGTTTGTGGTAGAGTGATTTCTTAGTTTTTTATAAATTATGCGTATTACATCATTATTGGCCCTCGCGGCGACGACTGTTGGATTCCCCCTTTTGCATGCACAAGAACAGCTTATCCCCAAGCCTGTGGAAATGGAAGTGAAGGATTCCACCCCCTTCACTATTGATCTTGATACCCTCATCTATGTGGGTACAGATGATAAGGCCGCATTGGAAGCTGCCAAGTTGATTCAAGAAATGATCCGCAAGGGAACAGGACTTGACCTAGCCATCATTGAGGCAAATCATCACAAGCAACCCAGCAACTCTATTGCTCTTTACATTGGCACTGATGCTGGCTTGAAAGACAAGGGCAAGGAGGCTTATGCTGTTAGCTCTTCTAAGGACGGAGGCTATGTTATCCGCGCTAACGCCAAGGAGGGTCTTTTCTACGGTTTTTCTACCTTGATGCAGTTGCTGCCTGTTAGCTTTCATGATGTGACGGCTAACAAGTCACAGGTGCAGTGGACAGTGGGGAAAAAGTCCTTTGAGATGACTGACTACCCTCGCTTTGGCTGGCGTGCCTTCATGTTGGATGAGGCTCGTCACTTCTTTGGAGAGCACGCGGTCAAGCAGCTTATCGACCAGATGGCTCTGCTGAAGATGAATATCCTTCACTGGGGCTTGGTCAATGATGCTGGCTGGCGTTTAGAAATCAAAAAATATCCTATGCTTGCGGAGAAGGGTGGTCGCCGCACTGATTCCGAAATTGGAACATGGAAGAGCGGTCGTTACTCTGGCAAGCCCCACGCTGGTTATTACACCCAAGAGCAGATTAAGGATATTGTGAAGTATGCCGCTGATCGTAACATCACCATCGTGCCAGAGATTAACATGCCCGGTCACAACGGTGCCGCTGCTGCTGCCTATCCCCATCTTTCCCTCAAGGCACCCAAGGCTACGCCCACAGACTTTATCACCAATGTGGCACTTGATCCTACAAAGGAGAGTACCTACACCTTCATCTCCGATGTTATGGATGAGGTGGTGGCTCTCTTCCCCAGCCCAGTGATCCACTTTGGCGGTGACGAGGTGCGCTACACCCAGCAATGGCGTGCCACACCTCAGTCTGAAGATCCCTATGCACCTGTCAATGTGGCAAAGTTTGAGGCAAAGGACTTTGAGGCCATGCCCATCCTTCCCGAGATTGTAGACTTTATGAAGAAGCATAATCTCAAGAACATGAGCGAGGTTCAGATGGTGTTCTCTAACCGTGTTTCCAATATCATCAGCAGCAAGGGCCGTCGTGGCATGGGCTGGAATGAAATTTACGGTATTGACGTGAACCACGATGGTGGTGGTGTTTCTTCCCTCAAACTGGACAAGGAAGCTATCATCCATGTATGGAAGGGCGATATCAACCACGCAAAGAAAGCCATCAAAGACGGCTACACCATAGTCAACGGTCTGCACTGGGCCACCTATTTGGACTACAGCTACGGTTCTATACCACTTGACAAGTCATACAGCTTTGAACCTGTCTTGGATGGTCTGACAGAGGAGGAAGCCAAGAGTGTTCTGGGACCCAGTACACAGATGTGGACAGAGTGGACACCCACGCGCGAGCGCATGCACTTCCAAGCCTTCCCACGTACTCTGGCCTATGCCGAGGTAGGCTGGACGCAGAAGGATAAGAGAGACTTCTCCGACTTCACCGATCGCTTCACTCACTATGAGCCCATTCTGGATGCCAGTGGTATAGCTTATAACAAGAACGCCCGCGTTCCCTTCTCTCGCTCTGAGTACGAAAAATCACCCAAGCTGGGTAATTGGAATGTCAAGGGTGCAGACATGAGCACGCTTAAGCTCGATGCCACCGCTGCAGTCAAGATGCGTGGTGATTACCGTGTTGGTCTCTTCTTTGACGGCGGTGCAGATGGAGCAGCTATTAAAACAGTGCGCCTGTTAGAAGATGGTAAGCTCATCGCCACTGACACGCATGATGCTTTTAGCGGTAATGATAAGCGCGATATCATCTACAAGCTTAATCTGCCTGCATACAAGGCAGGCGCAAAATACAGCGTGGAAGTAGAGCTCAAGGCTGACCGCGGTGGTGATAGCCGTGGTACAATCTTCATGAAGGCTCCAGAATCACTCTAAAAAAAATCCTCTTTATGCTTGACAGTGGGGGCAGGAGATACTATTATCCTGCCTCACGTTAACCTTAACGAACGAAAGAATATAATATTATGGCAAACATGAAAGTCATTCTGGCGACAAAGATTGAAGGTCTGGGCAGTGAAGCCGACCTCGTCACGGTCAAGGGCGGTTACGGCCGCAACTATCTGATTCCACAGGGTCTTGCTTTTGAAGCAACTCCTGCAAATCAGCGTTTTATGAACATGCTCCTCAAGAAGCGCGCAGAACGCGAAGCTGCTGAGCTGGCTAACTTCCAAGACATCGCCGCGCAAATCGCGAAGGTTTCTGTCTCCCTCACATTGGAAGCTGGTTCTCAGGGCAAGGCATTCGGTGCTATCACCAATCAGCAGATCCAAGAAGCTCTCGAAGCTCAAGGCATCGTCATCAACCGTCACTCCATTGAACTTGAGAAGCCTCTCAAGAGATCTGGTAAGTACGACGTTGTTGCTAAGCTTCACCCCGAAGTTTCCGCAACGATTGCTGTGACTCTTACGGTCATCGGTGAAATCATCGAAGCTGAAAAGCCTGCTGCTCCTGTAGCAGTTGAAGAAGCTGCTCCTGTTGAAGAAGCAGCTGCTGAATAAGATTCATCAGATAATTATCATACAAAAAGACTCTAGGGCATTGTTCCTAGAGTCTTTTTGTATTTTTTTGCGTGACGGATGCAATACTTCCTTATTGACACTAGGGGCTGCTTTGTGATAGTTATGATGCTTTGCTATGAATCGTTCCCTCCTGTCTCTTGCATCTCTTCCGCTGTTGGCTGGCTCTGCCTTGGCTCTTTCTACTGATCCGTCAAAGCCTAATATTATCTTCTTCATCGTTGATGACATGGGTTGGCAGGATACCAGTGTTCCTTTCTGGTACAATGCAGAGGGGCAGGCGCAGCGCACCTACCTCAATAATCGCTACAAGACCCCCAATATGCAGGCCTTGGTCGATCAAGGGATGCTTTTCACGCGCGGTTATGCTTGTCCTGTGAGCTCTCCGACGCGTACCAGTCTGATGACGGGGCAGAATGCAGCTCGCCATCGCGTGACCAATTGGACCTTGCTGCCTGACAAGCTTAATGACAATCCTAGTAATGTTTTTGAACTCCCCGCATGGAGTGTGAATGGCCTGCAACCCGAAGGGACGCAACCAAAGGGAACAGCCCGTGTGCCCATCACTGAAAAGGAGGTTCAATATGATATCAAGCGTCCTTTCACCGCGGCACGTCCTTTGCCCGAGTTCTTGCGCGACCTAGGCTACACCACCATTCACTGTGGCAAGGGGCATTGGGGTTCTCGCACGACACCGGGGGCGAATCCCACCATGCTGGGCTTTGATTACAATATAGCGGGTAATGAGATAGGCGGACCAGCAGATTTTCGCGGTAGCCGACGCTATAGTGCACCCAACAATGACTTCTGCGTTCAGGGTATGGATGATGAGGAGTTTTTTGAAAATGATACCTTCCTAACACAGGCTCTTACTATAAAGGCTCTGCGACTTCTTGATAAGCTCAAGACGGAGGAGAAGGGAAAGCCCTTTTACCTCTACATGAGTCACTATGCTGTCCACGTGCCACTGGATGCACGCGCGGAGGACAAGAGACTGCTTGGCAATTACCCCGCTGGCACGCTTAAGCAGCATCCTGTCGACGGTAAGCCATGGAATATGGGAGAGCGCAACTTCTGCACACTGGTAGAGGGTATGGATCAGAGTCTCGGTGACCTCATGGCGTGGCTGAAAGCCAATGGGGCGGACAAGTCTACCATCATCCTCTTCATCGGTGATAATGGTAGTCTAGAAGGACAGGGGCGTCCCTCGGGGACTAATTTTCCGTTGCGTGCAGGGAAGGGGGCTGGTTACGAGGGCGGTATACGCGTGCCCATGATTGTCAGCTGGCCCGGTGTGGCAGAGGCGGGCTCTCGCAGTGATACGCCCTTTATCATTGAGGACTTTTTCCCCTCTATTATAGAATTAGCAGGTGGTGACAAGAAGGCTTTGCCCAAGACAGTGGATGGTCGCAGCTTTGTTCCCGAGCTACGTGGAGAGAAGATGGAGGACAAGCCTCTGCTTTTCCATCTGCCTAATACATGGGGCGGTGGGCGTGACTACACACCCATGTCTGCCATGGTGCTGGGTGATTGGAAGCTTTACTACCGCCATGCCACTGGGGAGCTGGAGCTCTACAACCTCAAGGAAGATATAGGCGAGAAAAACAATCTTGCCCAAAAGCAGCCAGCAAAACTCAAGGAGCTAGCCAAGATAATGGGCGAGTTGATGCAGCAATATGGTGCCCAGATGCCCAGCCTCAAAAAGGAGAAGCCCAATGCGCAGGGAAAACGCACTCCCTTGCCTTATCCTGATAAGTTGGTCTAACACAGTGAGTCAGCCTTGCTGCGTCTAAATGTTTTTTGGGGAATTGTTAAAAAATCTTCCCAAAAAACATATTAGACTTGCAATTTTTTATCAGTTGTGGCATATATTTTGCAGTTTATACTTGAACGATTATGCCAAAAGATACAACCATCAAAAAAATTCTTGTCATCGGCTCTGGACCCATTGTAATAGGTCAAGGATGTGAGTTCGATTATTCTGGTACACAAGCTTGTAAAGCACTAAGAGAAGAAGGCTATGAGGTTGTTCTTGTCAACAGCAACCCCGCCACCATCATGACGGACCCTGAGACAGCTCCTCGTACTTACATAGAGCCTATCACACCCGAGTATGTGGAAAAAATCATCATCCGCGAAAAGCCCGATGCCCTTCTGCCTACGCTAGGCGGTCAAACGGCTCTTAACTGCGCCATGGATTTGGAAAAGTCTGGTATCCTCGCACGCAACAAGGTACGCATGATTGGCGCTAACGCTGACGCGATTGACAAGGGCGAAGATCGCCAACGCTTCAAGGACGCGATGATCAAAATCGGTCTGGATGTTCCTGCCAGTGGTACAGCGCACAATATGGCTGACGCTTGGGAAATTGCCAACAATGTCATCGGTAAGTACCCTCTCATTATTCGCCCTGCCTTCACCCTAGGTGGTACAGGTGGTGGTATTGCCTACAATAAGTCGGAGTTTGAAGAGATTGTCACACGCGGTCTCGACCTTTCCCCTGTCACGGAGGTGCTGATTGAAGAATCCCTCCTCGGCTGGAAGGAATACGAAATGGAAGTCATGCGCGACCGCATGGACAACTGCGTTGTTGTTTGCTCCATCGAAAACCTTGACCCCATGGGTGTTCACACTGGTGACTCCATCACTGTTGCACCTATTCAGACCCTCTCCGACCGCGAGTACCAAATCATGCGTGATGCTTCCTTTGCCGTCATTCGCGAAATTGGTGTGGAGACAGGTGGATCTAATATCCAGTTTGCCACAGACCCCAAGACAGGTCGCATGATTGTTATTGAGATGAATCCACGCGTGAGCCGCTCTTCCGCGCTTGCATCAAAGGCAACGGGCTTCCCCATTGCCAAGCTGGCCGCAAAGCTTGCTGTTGGTTATACCCTTGATGAGCTGCGCAACGACATCACCCGCGAGACTCCTGCATCCTTCGAGCCCTCCATTGACTATGTTGTGACCAAGATTCCTCGCTTCACCTTTGAAAAGTTCAAGAAGGCTGATGAGCGTCTCACCACTGCCATGAAGAGCGTGGGTGAGGTCATGAGCATTGGTCGCACCTTCAAGGAATCCATGCAAAAGGCACTGCGTTCTCTGGAGACAGGCCGCTGGGGCTTTGGCTTCGATACTAAAGAGCCTGTCAATCCCACACATGCCGAAATCTGCGCGAAGCTCACCGTGCCCAATGCAGAGCGTATTTTCTGGCTGCAAACAGCCTTTACCAATGGCTTCACCATTGATGAGGTATTTGAGCTCACCCAGATTGACCCATGGTTCCTCGACCAGCTGGAGCAAATTGCCCAAGCAGGGATGAACCTGAAAACTCTTGACCTGCGTGATGCAAAGCGCATGGGCTTCGCTGACCGCCAAATCGCCAAGGCACGTGGTATCTCTGAAGATGATGTACGCGCCGAGCGCAAGGAAAAGGGCATCATACCTACCTACCGCCTTGTTGACACCTGCGCGGCAGAGTTTGAGGCCTTCACCCCCTACTACTACTCCACCTACGGAGAAGAGAATGAGGCACGCCCCAACGACAAGAAAAAGATTATCATCCTCGGTGGTGGTCCTAACCGCATCGGTCAGGGTATAGAGTTTGATTACTGCTGTGTGCATGCTTCCTTTGCCCTCAAAGAGCTGGGTTATGAGACCATCATGGTCAACTCCAACCCCGAAACAGTTTCTACAGACTATGACACTTCTGACAAGCTCTACTTCGAGCCGCTGACCTTGGAAGATGTTCTCAATATCTGTGACCAAGAACAGCCACATGGCGTTATTGTCCAATTTGGCGGTCAAACCCCGCTTAACCTCGCAGCCGCCTTGCAAGAACGTGGCGTACCCATCATCGGCACAAGCCCACGTAGCATTGAGCTAGCAGAAGACCGCAAGTACTTCTCCGCTCTGCTTGATGAGCTGGGCTTGAAGCAAGCAGAAGCAGGCACAGCGACAAATGAGGAAGAAGCCGTGGAGGTTGCAAGCCGCATTGGTTTCCCCGTTCTCGTCCGTCCTTCCTTCGTTCTCGGTGGTCGCGCTATGATGATTGTTTATGATGAGCAAGAATTGCGCACCTACATGAACGAAGCAGTTGATGCCTCACCAGAGCGTCCTGTTCTTGTTGACCGCTTCTTGGAAAATGCCATGGAAATTGACGTTGACGTCATCGCCGATGGTGAGATTAGTGTTGTTGGTGCTATTATGCAGCATGTAGAGCCCGCTGGTATTCACTCTGGTGACTCTGCCTGTATGATTCCTCCTACCCGCGTGAGCCCCGCCATGCACGCAGAAATGCTGCGCGCAGCCAAGTCCTTGGCTAGCAAGTTGGAAGTCCGTGGTCTCATGAACTGCCAGTTCGCCATCAAGGATGAGCAACTCTACGTCATCGAGGTGAATCCTCGTGCCTCCCGCACCGTTCCCTTTGTCTCCAAGACCATTGGCGTGCCTCTCGCAAAGCTGGCTGCCAAGGTCATGAGTGGTATGACCCTCACAGAGCTGGGCTTTACCAAGGAAATTGTGCCTCCATACTACTCTGTCAAAGAGGCTGTCTTCCCATGGAACCGCTTCACAGGTATCGACATTGTACTCGGCCCTGAAATGCACTCCACAGGTGAGGTCATGGGTGTGGATCGAGATCCCGATATCGCCTACCTCAAGAGCCAGATTTCTGCATTCAACCCCTTGCCACAGGAAGGTCTTTTCTTCATCTCCGTCAATGACAGGGATAAGGAAGGCATTCTGCCCATCGCCCAGATGATTGCCGACTGCGGTTTCTCCATCTGCGCCACCAAGGGCACAATGGATCATCTCATGGCAAATGGTATTGAGTGTGAACGCGCTTATAAGGTACTGGAAGGTCAACGCCCCAATATTGTTGACCGTATCAAGAATGGTGACATCATCTTTGTTCTTAATACCCCCGGTTCTCATGATGCACGTGAGGATGAAGTTGCTATCCGCGCTGCGGCTGTGAGCAACCGCGTGTCCTACGCGACTAACATGTCAGCGGCTCGTGCCTGTGCCTCGGCTATCCTCAACAGCAAGAACAAGCAGACAACAGTTTGCACGGTTCAAGAATACCATGCTGAGGTAGCTAGCATGTCCTAGTCTCAGTTTGCTTCTGATGATCACACCCGCTCACCCCTTTCCCAGCAGCCGCCCCAGTGGGGCGCGCTACATGGGTGACTACGCCGCCAAGGCGGTAGAGGGGGAGCTGCGGGTGGCCTTTATAGGCATGGGAAGGCGAGGCTTGCACCTCGCCAAACTCTTGGCAGAGATAGATGATGCACGCATTGTTGCTCTCTGTGATTTAGATGAGCAGCGCCTACTTGACTGCCAAGCCCAGTTAGCAGCACAGGGAGTGGATGATATCGCCCTCTATGCAGATAATGCCCATGCTTACCGCCGCATGCTGGCAGAGATACGCCCCGATGCGGTCTTTGTCACAGTTGGCTGGGAGTGGCACGCTAATATTTGCTGTGCGGTGATGGAGGCTGGCAGCCACGTCTTTGTCGAGGTGCCCATGGCAACAGAAATCACCGCCCTCTGGCGCATGATTGACTGTGCAGAGCTCACGCAGCGTCACTGCATGATGCTGGAGAATGCTAATTACGGGCGTAGAGAGCTGCTTTTCCTCAATATGGTGCGACAGGGGGTCATAGGAGAGCCCGTCCACGCAGAGGGGGCCTACATCCATGACCTGCGCTTTGCCCTACTGGATGAGGATAGGGGAGAGTCAGAGTGGCGTGTGCGTCACTACCGTCAGCGTAATGGCAATCTCTACCCCACCCATGGCATTGGTCCACTCTCTCAGTACATGAACCTAGGGCGCGGAGATGACCAATTTTCTCACCTTGTCTCGCTTTCTAGTCGCTCTCTGAGCTTCACACGCTTTGCCAAAAAGCACTTTGATGAGCATCATGAGTGGAATGAGCATCCCTTTGCCTGCGGTGATGTCAGCAACTCCATCATCAAAACACAGCTGGGCAATACCATCCTGCTGCAATGGGATGAGTGCAGCCTACGCCCCTACACGAGGCATAATTTTATCCAAGGCACAGAGGGCATCTTAGCTGGCTTTCCTCCTCGTGTGATAGCAGAATGCCTCGGTGCAGACGGTCATAGCGACTGGATAGAGGGCGAGGCCATGGAGGCGATCTATGAGCGTTACGACCACCCCCTTTGGAAGAGCTACGGAGAACGTGCTGAGCAATTGGCAGGAAAGCGTGCCCGAGACTACATCATGTTACGCCGCATTGTGAGCTGCCTGAAAGAGGGCAAGCCCCTCGACCAAAATATCTATGAAGGTGCCTATTGGTCAAGCATCTCAGAACTCACAGAGCTATCTAATGCCCAGAATGGTAGCCCCATAGCCTTCCCTGACTTCACGCGAGGCGATTGGCGTCATACGCGAGGGTATGACATTATGACACATTAAGAGCTGTTTTATTAGCTTGACATAGATTGGGTGCGCTGTATGATGTAATACAGTATGAAAACCACACTCTTTCTTACGATGATGGCAGCAGCGAGTACGCTGTTTGCATCCGAAGTTGATATGAAGCCCACTCATATCGCCCTATTTGAAAATGGCTATGGCTTTGTCAGTATGCAGGGCAAGCTAACGGCTGACACCAATATACGCCTCAATTCCTTGCCTGTTCCTACCTTGGGTAGTTTTTGGATTGCCGCAGAGCAGGGCGTGCAGGTGAATCGTCTGGTGAGCGGCATGCTGGATTATGAGACACCGGTTGAGGTGAATCTTCTTTCCCTCGCTGCGGCCAACCCCGGTGCTAAAGTGCAGGTGACTTACAAGCGTCACGTTGGAGAGGTCACCACTGTTGAGGGCGTCTTGTTACCCTTCCCACGTGCTAATGAGTACAGAGAGGGTAACACCATTGACCAAATCTCCGAAGCGGGGAAAAACCCCATGCTGGGCAATACCCTCATGCTCAAAGTAGCTGATAGAACTCTGGCTATATCCTCTGCCAATATCGTCGATATTGCCTTCACAAGTGATATCAAGATGCCCACTAGATCGCAGCGTCGCCCTGGTGTGGAGCTAGAGCTCGCTGCCCCCGCAGCGGGCAAGCTCATCGAGGCAACCAGCCTCAGCAGTGGTATCACATGGCAACCTAGCTACAGAATTGAACTGGGTGAGGATGGGAAAGCCAGCCTGACAGCCAAGGCAACTATCACCAACAATCTCATGGATATGGAGAAAATCCAGTTGGAGCTGGTGCTGGGTTCTCCCTCCTTGGAATACATTGGTAGCATTGATCCCATGGCCTTGCGCGGCGCGCCACAGTCACGTATGGCTCGCAACGCAGCCCCCAAAATGCAGTCCGTCGCTTTTGAATCCGCCCCTGTTTCAGTGGCGGTAGTTGGAGGTGCTGTTGCAGAAGCTGTGAATACTGGCAATCTGTATTTCTACCCAATTAATGCATTCAGCGCAAAGGCGGGTCAGGTGATTACCCAACCCCTCTTTGGCACAACAATGCCTTACAAGGATATCTACACATGGACTTTAGAAGATCCACGTGACTTCCCCGATAATCTACATGATGACATCCCTGATTCTGGAGAGGTGTGGAGCTGCGTTCGCTTTACCAATCCGCTGGACATCCCCCTGACAGATGCTCCTGTGGAGTTCATCAAGAAAGACCGCATCGCTGGTAATAATGAGCTATCCTTCACCCCAGCAAAGGGAGAATGCACTGCTCCTATCATGCGTGCTGTCAATGTCACCACCATGAAGAAGAACAAAATCACCAAGCAAGAAGCCGTGCGCCTCTCCTTCTCCAAGGGGGCTCGCACCAAGAATAGCTGTGAGGTGACTTTGACCATCAACAATGGTATGGATGAAGCCATAGACATGGAAATCATGCAGAACGTGAATGGCAAAATCCTCAATGTTGGGCAGGGCGGTACCTTCAAGAGCACCCCACGCCGTGGCTACCAGCTTAACGGCACGGATAATGTCATCCGTTGGAACTTGAAACTAGAAAAGGGTGAGAAGAAGGAACTGACCTTCTCTTACGAGTACATCAATTAAACGAGGGACTCCATTCCCTAGAGAACCCCTGATATGGTCACTTGGCCGTATCGGGGGTTTTTAGCAAGTCAAGCAGCTCCTGAGAGCTCATGCGGCTCATCATCTGCTCCAGTCCTGCGTGCAGGAGGTCATCGGCCATGCTCTGCTTTTGCAGCAACAGGCGGTGGATATTCTCCTCTATTGTGCCGCGCGTGATGAGAGGGTGGACGGTGACAGCGCGCTTTTGACCAAGGCGGTGGGCGCGGTCGCTGGCTTGATTTTCCACGGCAGGATTCCACCAGCGGTCAAAGTGGATGACATGACGCGCACGTGTCAGGGTGAGCCCCGTACCAGCCGCCTTGAGGGAAAGTATCATGTAGGGCGGGCCACCTGCCTCTTGAAAGCGTCGCACCAGCTGCTGCCTTTGGGAGATGGGGGTTCCTCCATGCAGGATGAGCCCCGCTTCTCCGTAGCAGGATTGAGCCAGCTCAAAAAGTGCCTCGGTGATGCCCCTATACTGGGTGAAGATGAGGGCGGGCTCTCCTGCGGCTGTCAGCTTTTCGAGTAGCTGGAGCAGTCGCATCATCTTCCCGCTGCGCGCGCTGTCGTAATGGGGCTCTCCGAGGTACTGGGCGGGGTGATTGCATATTTGCTTGAATCGGGTGAGTAGGGGCAGAATGAGGGCAAGTCGCACGCGTGGGTCGGGCTCATGAATGAGGTTCTGCATGTTTTCCACCTCTCTGGCGTAGAGGCGTGTTTGCTCTGGGGTGAGCAGGCAGTAGGCTGGCTTTTCACTGCGTGGCGGTAGGTCGGGGATGAGCTTGGGATCACTCTTCAAGCGTCGCAGGATGAAGGGGCGTATGAGCTTTTTGAGAGGACTGTAGTCACTGCCCATGTCGCGTAGCATCTTTTTGTAGCTGCTGCTTTCTCCTAGTAAACCGGGGTTGAGGAAGTGGAAGAGGGGATAGAGCTCTTCGAGGGAATTTTCTATGGGCGTGCCGCTAAGGGCAACACGGCGTGGGGAGCTGAGGGCGAGCACGCTTTGCGTGCGCTGGCTTTGGGCGTTTTTGATGGCTTGGGCTTCATCTAGGATGAGAGCGGGGTGCTCCAGCTTTGCCAGCTCTGGATTGCGCTGCACGACACCGTAGCTGGTGATGGCTATGTCGTAGCTTTCTAAGAGGAGGGCAGGGTTTTGCAGCAGGCTGCGCTGCTCCCTTTGGCTCAGTTGGCTGGGATGCAGCACGCGGAGGCGTAGCTCTGGCGCAAAGCGGGCTAGCTCTTCTGCCCAGTTGCCCAGCAGGGAGGCGGGAGCAATGAGGAGGGCGGTGCTGCGGTAGTGCAGCACGCCGCTCTGTTTGAGGTGGGAGAGCCACGCAATTACTTGGATGCTCTTACCCAATCCCATGTCATCTGCAAGGCAGGCACCCATACCCGCCTCGGTGAGGCTCAGCAAGAAGCGCACCCCCTCCTTTTGATAGGGGCGCAGGGTGGAGGAGAGGGCGGGGCGTAGCTGTAAGTCCCCCTCCCATTGGCGAAAGTTTTCCAAGGCAAGGGCTAGCTGCTCCCCAGTGCGGAGGCTCAGTAGCTCATCGCTTGGGGGGAGATGGGGCAGGGCATCACTGCGGCGTGCCAGCAGGTAGCGTAGACCTGTTAGTAGGGGAACACCCGCGCTGTACATGCCCATGGCCTGCCGCCAGCTCTGCATGAGGCTCTGCAATCGGGGGCTGTCGAGCAGTATCCATTCTCCACGAAAGCGCACCAGCCCCTCTTCTCCTGCGAGGAGCTCTGCCACCTCTTCATCATTGAGATGCTGCATGCCTAGGGCAAATTGAGGGGAAAAGCGCAGCAACGAGTGCATGCCTAGCCCACCAGCGTGGCTTTGGGTGGAGGTGGGTTTGCCGTCTTCTAGTTCTAGGGTCACTTCCAACTCCACGCGGCGTGGCTGTGTTTTCCAGAGGTTGACCACGCGGGTCTCCACGCCTGCTTCTTGAAGGTGAGGGAGGCAGAGCAAAAAGTCGTAGCACTCCCTCGCGCTCCATGCGCAGGGCTTGAATATCTGCTGGCTGGCAAATATTTCATGCAAGAAGCCGTAGCCCTGTGAGGCAGCTGATTGAGCCGCGCTTTGCAGGGGGCGCAGTAGGGGTAGTAATTGCTCTCTATTGGCAAGAGAAAGGGGGAGATGGCGTGGCTTGTCATCTGCCCCGACGCGGTGGACAAAGGTGGCGAGAAAGGCAAAGGGCTTTTCCTCCCCGCCTTCCGTGGTGATGCCAGCATTCTCTGCTAGATGGAGGCAAAGCATGCCCAGCTGCCGCCAGCCTTCGGAGAGGGAGGAGAGGTAATCTTCTGCGCTACGTCGCTCTGCCTGTGCGGCACAGAGCAAGGCCTCTTCCAAGGAGGCAAACCAGCTCTGTAGCCGCGTGGCACTCAGTGCACTGCCCTGTAGGGGTGGCAGGCTATCGAGGAGGCGGGCAGCGTGGCTGTCCGTGGGGACACAGCTGGCAGCCATGCCCTGACGGCTTTGACGCAGGTAATGTTCCAAGGCCTTTTTGCTTTCGGCATGCAGCCAGAGCAATTCAGGGCTTGCACCCTGTGCTGGCAGACCATGCACAATGAGGTCAAGCATGCCCGCACCTGCCGAGCGTTGAAAGGCTCTTTCTCGTCTCGGCTGCTGCCCCGCTGGCTGCAAGCGCAAGCTTCCATCACTGAGGTGGACGAGCTGCGAAGCGGGGCTGTGTTCCTCCTTCATAGCGGAGAGTCAAGGCGGCTTAGAAGCCAGGGTTTTCTATTTGCAGTCCCCAGCAGAGGTACTTCAAGGACTCATCCCATATGCCAGATCTGGAGCAACCGAGCACGACAACGATGACTGCTTGGTCGCCTATGCTGCCAGCAGAGACGAGACAACGGCGTGCCGCATGGGTGTAACCTGTTTTCATGCCATTAACCCATGGGAACTTGAGCAGTTTGTTGGTGGAGCGCACGCGCTTTGTCTTGCCATTGGGCTGCTGCAAGTCATAGGCAGGTGTGTCGATGCAGCGGCGCATGATGGGGTCATTGTATGCCCAGCAAGCAGCTAATGCCATGTCATAGGCGGTGGAGTACTGATTGGCTGGCAAGCCATGAGGGTTGGCAAAGTGGCTGTTGGTCATGCCCATGCGTGCTGCACGTGCGTTCATGAGGTCAACAAAGGCACTCACTGATCCTGCTGTATCGCGGGCGAGGGTGGTGGCGACATCATTGTAGCTGGCTGTCATGAGGGCACGTACGAGATCTATGCGTCTGTAGCTGTCACCTGCTCGCATGTACATCTTGAAGGGTGGGGTTTTAGCATCGCTAGCGGTAACCGTTGCCCTGTCATAGAGTCTGCCAGAATCCAGTACGCAGAGTGCGGTGATGATTTTTTGCGTGCTGGCCACCTGTCGACGGGTGCGTGCGTTGTGTTCATAGAGTACGCGACCTGTCTTGGGGTCCATGACGCAGATGGCCGCGGCTGTTGGACGCGGTGCTGCTGTGCTAGGCATGGCAAGGGGGCGTATGTGGTCTAGGGGCTTTACCTTGCGTGCCGCCGCTACTTGCTGTTGTGGCGTGGGTGTGGGCGTACAAGCACCTAACAATAGTAGGACAGGGAGGATGAGACGGAGGTATATATTCATATCTAATAAAAAATGATTATTCAACGATGCAGTACTGCGCACCAGCCATTGGGCGAACAAAGCCCTCTATCTGCATGCGCATGAGCAAGGGAGTGAGCTCATGCGCACCCATACCCAATGCCACGCAGAGTGCATCTAAGGAGTGATTACCAGCGGCTATGGCGTCATAAATGGGTTGGTAGTGGGCGGTGAGAGCAGGGCGACTAGGCGGGGTCTCACTGGGGGCAAAGAGTTCTGCCTGTACAGGTGCAGCGTCTGGCTGCTCCAACCAGTTCATGTCACTGAGGAGGTGTTGGGCACTGGCACAGAGTATAGCACCATCGCGTATGAGTTCATGACAGCCTAGGGAGTTGGGGTTTTCTACATTCCCTGGTACGGCAAAGGCCTGTCTGCCGTAGTCAGAAACTGCCAAGCGCGCTGTATGCAGAGAGCCGCTGCGGTTGGGGGCTTCGACGACGAGGGTGGCTTGACTCCACGCAGCGACGATGCGATTGCGTTGGGGGAAGCTGGTGCGGCTGGGGCGCATGTAGAGGGGGAATTCACTCACAATACTGCCTCCCTGTGCTATCATGCGCTCTGCGAGGGCAATATTCTCTTCGGGGAAGAAGCAGCCTTGTCCCGATCCGAGTACACCAATGGTTCTACCGCCTACATCAAGTGCGCCCCAGTGGGCGGCTGTATCAATACCACGCGCTAATCCCGAGATAATGGTGCATCCTGCGTCAGCTAGCTCACTAGAGAGGCGGCGTGCTGTTATCATGCCATAGGGGGTGCTCTGGCGAGAACCAACAATGGCGACAGAGCGTGGCTCTTCCGCCGCGATAGAAGCACCCTTCACATAGAGAATGATGGGTGCATCTGACATCAGGCGTAGGGCAGGTGGGTACTCATCATCCAAGATGCTCACAATGCGGACACCGAGACGCTCTGCGGCTGCGAGCTCTTCTTCATAGTTGGTGCAGCTCTGCCATTGGACGAGGGTGGCTGCCACCTTTTTGCCTATATTGGGTACTTGGGTGAGGATATGCTCTGGCGCAGAGAGCACCAGTTCTGCTGAGGAAAAGTAGTTCAGCAGACTTTGGATACGTATTGACCCAATACCTGGTATGAGGTTGAGGACAAAGAGGGCATCTCTGGGGGAGAGCATCATGCCTCTTCGCTTTGGATAAAGTCAAGTCCGAGGTCTAGGGAGGGTACAGAGTGTGTCAGGCAGCCAAAGCTCATGAAGTCAACGCCTGTCTCCGCAGCCGCAGCAGCTGTGTCGTAGCTGAGACCACCAGAGGCTTCAAAGTAGGGCTTTTCCTGATCACCACGCAGGGCGATGGCGGCTTTCATCTCCTCATTGCTCATGTTGTCAAGAAGGATGTAGTCCACACCGCGCAGGGAGAGAAACTCTTCCACCTGTTGCAGGGTGTCTGCCTCCAGCT
This sequence comes from uncultured Akkermansia sp., assembly GCA_964371795.1. Classification (GTDB taxonomy): domain Bacteria; phylum Verrucomicrobiota; class Verrucomicrobiia; order Verrucomicrobiales; family Akkermansiaceae; genus Akkermansia. Next base: position 32,948 of record CAYJON010000005.1, read on the forward strand.
CTACCTCCACATGGGGGTGATCCTTTTTCAGACGGTCAATGCCATCTTGCATCTGTTGCAGGCTGCTAGCTGCCATGAGGTGGTTATCCTTGACCATGGCGCGGTCGTAGAGACCCAAGCGGTGATTTTGACCGCCACCGTGGACGACTGCTGCCTTTTCTAGCAGGCGGTAGCCGGGGGTTGTTTTGCGGGTGTCGAGCAGCTTGCACTTCGTATGGGCGATGCGCTGCACGTAGTGGCGAGTCATGCTAGCCACGCCAGAGAGACGTTGGATGAAGTTGAGGGCTGTGCGTTCTGCTCCGAGGATGGAGCGTGCCTTGCCCTCCACACGCATGACGACATCACCTGCTTCCACGCTTGCGCCATTTTGCTTTTCTATACTGACGCGGAGATTCTCGTCAACGGCTTTGAACACGGCTTCTGCTACGTCCACTCCTGACACAACGCCCGCACAGCGGGAGCGCATGAGGGCGCAGGTCTCTAAATCCCCGTCAACAAAGTACAGGGAGGTCACATCACCCGAGCCAAAATCCTCTGCCAGAGCCATGCGAACAAGCTCTTCTCTATTCGTAGAAACCGTGGTATCGTTCATGGGTGAAAATATAGAGGAGAAAGCCCCTGATGTAAAGGAAATTTACTCTAAAAATCCCTTCATCACGCTTGACGTTGGGCGGGAGTTCATGCTAGAATTGCGCAGCGAGCCAAAAGACGCTCACCTTCGTATCTTATGTCCACAGAACTTCCCCAAAGGAACCACGCCAGCAAGAGCAAGCAAAAAATCAGTATTATTGCCGCCACTTACAATACAAAGTTCACTGATGCCTTGCTGCAAAATTGCCTCGATGAACTAAATATCAGTGTACCCTTTGCCGAGATTGAGGTGATACGCGTTCCTGGTGCCTTTGAGGTTCCTGTGATGGTACGTCGTGTGATAGAGCTTTCTGCCACCCGCCCTGCCGTGGTCGTCGCACTCGGTGTTATCCTCCGTGGTAGCACAGCCCACGCTGATCTCATTGGTACAGCTATCACGCATCAGCTGATGAGCATCGCCTGTGACTCCTTGACCCCTGTCATTCATGAGGTGCTATTGCTGGATAATGAAGAACAGGCCTTTGCGCGCTGCGTAGCAGCTAGCCTCAACCGTGGTCGCGAAGCAGGTATGGCTGCTGCGAGCATGATAGACCTCGTTGATAAGGGTGCGACTGTTGCAGCCCCTCCCAAGTCCAATCCCCTCGCTTAATTTCTTTACCCCTTTCTTCGCATGATTCAACGTAGCAAAATCAGGCAAAGTGCTCTTCAGTTCCTCTATGCCACCCTGCAATCAGGGGAACAATCCATCACGCGTGATCTCTTTTGGAGCATCGCTCAGGAAAAGCAGCAAAGCCATTTCATCAACGCCCTTGCCAAGGCTCTGCTGCATGCGGGGCGTTATGCCCCCCAGAGTTTTGATGCCTTTGAAGCAGCTGTAGAACCAGCATTATCAGAGCTGGCTGTGGATGGTCTGACCATCACCCTGCGCGAGGCGTTGGAGCGTTATAACAAGAACGCCCAAAACCTGCAAATTGCCCTCAATTCCCTCAAGCTTACCCTCAACGACAAGCGCAAAGATGACATGGATGAGCTTTACGACTCCTGCAAGGACATTCTGCACATGGTGCAGGTTGCACAGGGGTTGGTCAAGGAATACAGAATTTACCCTGTTGACTTTCCTCAATACAAGAAGGAGTTGTCTGCTGTGGAATCCGCTCTCAAAAAACTAGACCGTCTCTATAGCTCAGTCGGTCAGTTAAGCGACATCAAGCAACTGCCCGTGCAAGGGGAGTTCAAGGGACTAGTCATCGCCTACAACGAGATCGAAGAGCTGCGCCCAGAGGTTGAAGCACTCGCCCTACCTGTCCTAGACCGCATGGGAGAATGGGATGAGCTCATCACCCCTCTGCTCAAGCACTACTCCATAGAGCGTCTCGACATCCTAGACCGCTGCATACTCTACATCTCTCTTTATGAATTGCTAGAGAACAAGCTGCCACTGGCTGTTGTTATCTCCGAAGCCACAGCACTGGCGCACAGCTACTCGGGCAGCAAGAGTGCTCCCTTCATTCATGGCGTGCTGGCAGCCGCCGCCCCAAAAGAATCCTAATCACAGATTAACACCATACTATGGCAAACTTTTTTTCTCGTCTGATAGACAAATTCCTCGGTGAACCAGAGATTGACTGGGATGAACTGGAGGCTGATCTCATCTCCGCTGATATTGGAGCAAAACGCGTCATTCCCATGTTGGAAGAATTGCGTGAGCGCAATGAGCAGGATGCTATAGACATCGTTGACTTTATCAAAAGCAACCTTCGCAGCGCCTTTCCAGAACCGCTTCCCCAGCTTCCCGAACCACAGGAGGGAAGACCTGCTGTCCTCGTGATGGTGGGCGTGAATGGCACAGGAAAGACCACCACCAGTGCGAAGCTTGCCTACATGCTGCAAGCCCAAGGCAAGCGCGTCTTGCTCGCAGCTGCGGATACCTTCCGCGCGGCAGCTGTGGAGCAGCTAGAAAGCTGGGCTACACGCCTCAGTGTCCCTCTTTACAAGGGAAGACCCAACCAAGATCCTGCCTCCGTCTGCTATGAAGCACATACCAAGGCCATCATGGAGGGTTATGACTACCTCATATGCGACACGGCAGGCCGACTGCACAACAGGCATAACCTCATGGAAGAGCTCTCAAAAATCCGCCGCAGCATTGCCAAGCAGGATGAGAGTGCACCCCACGCTTGCTACATCGTTGTCGACGCAACCACGGGCGGCAATGCCCTGATGCAGGCGAGTGAGTTCCATAAGGTCACTCCTCTTGATGCCGTTATCATCACCAAGATGGATGGCTCTGGCAAGGGAGGTGTTGCTGTCGCCATGCGCGATGAGCTCGGTATTTCCCCGCTTTACCTCGGTACAGGGGAGTCCAAAGATGCCTTGCGTCGCTTTGACGTCAATGAGTACGTGGACACCATTATGTAAATTTTCTAACAACTCCCATCGAATATATGGGGGCTGTTGAGAAAAAACACTACCATATTCAGCTATCACTCTCATCAGCGACAGAGTGAGGAAATTTTGTACTTGCAAAATGTCAGTTTTTCCTTAATATTCTTAGTTATGAAAGCGCGTGATAGTAAAGAAGCACAAAAACTCGCAGACTTCGTTCTCTTTTCCCAGCGCAGCTGTGTTCTGCGTCTTTCTCCAGAATTGGTGAAGGAGAAGTTGAGTTATCCTCAATTTTTCTTGCTCGCTTACTTAGCAGAGGAAGAAGGGCTTTCCATGAGTAATATTGCCAAGATGATGGGGCACTCCACCGCTGCTGCAACAGGTATGATTGACAAATTGCAGGAGTTGGGCTACATTCATCGCAGCACAGCAGCTGCCGACCGTCGCAAGGTATTAGTTCGTATCACGGAAAAAGGCATGACCATTGTCCAACATATGCGCAATAACCTTGTCGAGGACATAGCGGCTATGCTAGCACAGGGCAATACTCATGAGTCCGTGCCCCATAAACAGAATGTTCTTAGCAAGCAAAACAACATCGCGAAAAAACAAGATTAATAAACTTTATTGATTATGAACGACTATAATCCCCCCTACCTCGCCTCTATCAACAGCAACCCAGTTAATATTGCACGCTTTATCACCCGCCAAGCGGATATAGAGACATTTTTGGACAAGAAGGCGACTGTTGATGCCCTCACACCTCGCCATATGGAAATTATTGAAGAAAGCGCACTTTCCTATAAACTACTGCGCACAGCAGAGCAGGTGCATGGTGACCGCGTTGCCATGGTAGGCGATATAGGCTGCCCCTTCCCCGTGGAGGGCGTGGATTCGCTGATTTGCTCCCACCGCGCGGATTGCTGCCTCGGTATCTATGTAGCAGACTGCGCTGCTGTGTGGATTTATGATGCACGCACTGGTGCGCGTGGCCTCCTCCACTCTGGAAAGGTGGGCACAGAGCTCAACATCGTGGGTAATACTCTGGAAGCCATGTACAAGTATGAGGGAACAAAGCCCGAGGACTGCATCGCTGTTATCTCTCCTTGCATCCGTCCTCCACATTACGAGGTAGACATCGCAACGATGATTAAGGAACAGCTGCTCGAAGCAGGTGTTTTAGCAGAAAATATCACCGACAGCCAGCTCGACACCGCGACAGATCTTGATAGCTTCTACTCCTACCGCATGGAGAAGGGGAAGACAGGACGCATGCTCGCGCTCTTTGGCCGTACACCACACTAAAACGTGCTAGCAGACAAAAATCAATTTCGGCGCGAGCTCCTAGCAGAGCTTCGCGCCGCTTCTTGTTCTGAGGAGCAGATGGAACTGCGTTCTGCCCCCCTGCGTGCCTTGCTAGGAGAGATGCTCAAGCAGGCATCATCCCTGCGCATTGCCCTCTATGCAGGACGTGGGCATGAGCCACGCCTCCTTCCCCTTTTGCAGGAATACCCTCAACACATCTACGCCCTGCCACGCTGCCAAGTAGAGCAGCGCATCATGGAGTTCTATCAGGTGCAAAATGCTCAAAATCAGCTAAAAGCGGGAGCTTATGGCATACTAGAGCCCACCATGGACTGTGTCCATATACCAGCAGAGCAATTGGATATGATTATCGTACCGGGGCTAGCCTTTACGAAAGAGGGTGCACGCATGGGCATGGGCGGTGGCTACTATGATAGGTATTTGCCACGGGCAAGCCGAGCGCAGCGTATAGCACTCTGTATGCGTGAAAGTCTGCGTGAGAATCTGCCCACAGAGTCGCATGATATGCTGATGGATAGGGTTTTCTTTTTCTAAGATATAGTCTTGACAGGTAGGGGGGGGATGTCATAGACTCTCTCTCACATGAGAAAGCATCTGCGCTACACTATTCTTTTATTACTTTTACTGCTGACATTACCCGCAAAGGCAATTACTGTTATATTAGCAGGTGGTGTCGCACTGCGTAGCTGGGAAGAGCTGCGTGGACCAGAAGCCCATGACCGTTGGTGGGCTAACTTTATACGTGCCTCCACTATGGATTTTTCCATCACTAGGGCAAAGAACCCACAGGAAAAGATTGTGTGGATAGTCTACCGCCCCGCCTACATCACACGCCAAAAAGCCGAGGGGAAACCCCTTGTTCAATGGATAGAAGAAAATGCTGTCAAGTACAAGGTGCGCCTCATCTGGGTAGATAGTGCGCAAGAGACCTATGATGCCCTCAACAGCATACCTCGCATCACAGGGCAACGCATCACAAAGTTCACCTACTACGGGCACTCCAACGCCTATGCCTTTATGCTAGACTATAGCAACAGCATCATTGGTGCCTCCAAGCACTGGATACACGAAAAGGACTTGGCGACAAAAATCAATCCTGCCATCTTTTCACGTGATGCTGTCTGTGTCAGCTTTGGCTGCTACACAGGCATGAGCATGAGCAAGCGTTGGATGGCCGCTCTGGGAGTACCTCTATGGGGTAACACGGACTCCACCGACTACACCAGTCTTTCCCATGGGAAATTACCCATAGGTATGGGCAAATGGGTGTACTGAGTTCTGAATCCATCTAGAGGCTATCAAGGCAGCGTATAGCCGCAAGGAGTCGTGCCATATCTTTGAGACCAGGTGCAATTTCTAGCCCGCTGTTGAGATCTATCCCATCAGGCTGGCATTTGCTGAGTATACTGGTGAGATTATCGGGACTGAGCCCTCCTGCTAAAAACCATGGGTGGTTAAAGTGTAGCTCGTTCAGTTGCTCTACCTCAAGTGTTCGGCCGTGCCCCCCACCCCCTTTGCCTGCATCAAGCAGGTAGTAGCTGCAATAGGGTGCCCAAGCGTCAATTTCTGCTTGCAAGCTTTCGATACTCTCGTGTTTTTCTGGCCAGAGTACGCGAATGACGTGCTCTTTGCCAATTATTTCGGCGTCTCGTGTGCTTTGTTTCCCGTGTAGTTGGGCGAAGTGCAAGCCTGCTTCTTGCATGATGCGGCAAATTTCTTCCCCATCTTGCAGCACAAAAACACCAACGCGCTGCGTGAGCCCTGAGTAGATTTTTTGCGCTCTTTCAACAGATATGCTGCGTGGGCTGCCAGTGTGAAAGATAAATCCCACAAATTGTACACCGCATGCTATGGCGTTAGCCGTGTCACTGCTGTGGGTTTGCCCACAAATTTTGATGAAGGGACGGGATTTGAGGCGGGGTCTGTTCATTGTAGAAGCTTTTGGATGCACTCGGTGGGTTGTTCGCTGCGCATGAGTGTGGTGCCAATCAGGGCGGCTTGATAGCCCGCCTCGCGTGCAGAAATAAGGTGGCTTGCTTCGCCCATTGCGCTGGCTGCTATCCAGCACTCGTTGGGGGCGCGTAATCGCGCTAAGCGTAGGCTCTCGGAGCGATCTGTCTGAAAGGTCTCAAGATTGCGGGCGTTGACTTGAATGATGCGTGCGCCTGATTCTCGGGCAAGCTCCAGCTCTGCCTCAGAAAAAATCTCTACCACAGATTGAATGCCTTGGCTCTCTCCCATTTCGCGCAACTCACGCAGCTGTTCAACCTTGGGTGTGAGGGCCACGATGAGCAGCATGGCGCTGGCAGCTGTGGCAAATGTTTGCTCTACTTGTAGGGGCGAGAAAATAAAATCTTTGCGCAGCAGGGGCAGGGGAGGGAGCGGTGAGTTTTGCATGGCTGCGGCCGCTTGGCTGAGATGCTCGATGTGACCGAGAAAATATTTTTCTTCGGTAAGCACACTCATGCAACTAGCCCCACCTTGGTGGTAGGCACGTGCTGCCTCGGCAGCACTGCGGCTTTGGTTGATGATACCTTCGCTGGGTGAGGCTTGTTTGTACTCTGCAATGAGGTGCAAGCGACCTTGGGGCGCTGCCATGAGCGTGGCCATAAAGTCAGCCCGCCTTCCCACAAGTGGTTGGGGCATATGCTGGCGGAGTTTGGCGATCTCTTCTTGCTTGGCGTCGATGAATCGTTGTAAGTTCATGCTTGTTGCCATGTTTGAAGGAGTTGAGCAGCTTTGCCCTTAATCACTGCCTCACGGGCAGTGGACATACAGGCGCATAAATCAAGGTTGGGTTCAAGGAGGTAGATAGCTACTCCGAGGTTCAAGGCGAGCATGTCAAGCATGGCCCGAGGGCCACGGCCATGAAGAAGCTCGATAAAGATGGCCGAGGCCTCTTCTTGGCTCTTGACGTAGAGCTCTGCTTCAGAGCTGGGGCGCGCGAAGTTGAAGTCTGCGGGGTCAATTGAGATGGTGCTTGCTCTACCCTCTTCCACCAAATAAGCGGTGGCGGGGCCAAAACAGGTCAGTTCATCGTAGCCGCCCGCTCCGTGGACAACCATGGCACGCTTGTAATTGCCGTTTGCGAGCACCTTGGCGATGGTTGGTACGAGCTCCGGCTTCGCAACACCAAGTAAAATATGATTCGGACGAGCGGGGTTGATGAGCGGACCAAGCAGGTTGAAGAGGGTGCGAATACCCAGTTCTTGGCGCAGGGGCGCAATGTTTTTGAAGCTGGGGTGGTAATAGGGGGCAAAGGCAAAGCCAAAATTGTATTGTTTGAGGCTTTCTGCCAACTCGTCGGGTTGGGTGGGGATGGGGTAGCCTATGTTTTCGAGCACATCGCCCGCACCCGATGATGAGGAAACCGCACGGTTGCCGTGCTTGAGAACGGGGTAGCCTAAGGCGGCAAGGTAGATGGCCGTGGCGGTGGAGCAATTGAAGCTCTTTTTGCCATCTCCGCCCGTGCCGACGATGTCGATCAGGTTTTCTCCAAGACCGTTGATGGGGATTGCGCGCTCAAGAGCTGCGTTGACAGCAGCGGTAATTTCTATATCTGTCTCTCCCTTTGATCGCAGTGCTAGCAAAAAGGCGCCAGCCTGTGCGTGGGTGAGTTTATCATCAAAAATGGCGCTAAAGGTGGCCTTGGCTTCTTGCATGTTGAGATTTTCGCAAGAGGCGAGTTTGTCGAGTATCTCCGAGATACTCAGCTCCTTCTCATCTTTACCTAAAATGGCATGGGGGAAGTTAGCCAGCAGCTCTTTGCCCTGCTCGGTGAGAATGCTTTCTGGGTGGTACTGCACGCCTACCCAAGGACGATCTTTGTAGCGCATACTCATTACCTCGCCATCTTCATCTCTTGCCGTGACCTCAATAAGGGGATGGTTATCGGGGCATTTGACAACGAGGGAGTGGTAGCGACCAATGCGCATGGGGTTTTTGAGCCCCTTGTAGAGCCCCTCGCTCTTGTGCTCAATGAGGCTTGTTTTGCCATGCATGACTTTGAAACCACGCACCACGGGGCATCCTGCAAAATAGCCAAGGCATTGATGACCAAGACAGATGCCAAGCACAGGGATGTGATGGGGAAGGCGTGCCAAAAATTCAAGGCAGTAGCCAGCATTTTCGGGCTTGCTGGGACCAGGTGAGATAACGACCTTTTCTAGCTGGGGGTCGCTGGCAAGCTTAAGAATGCGTGGATCATCGTGGGTGAGGACGATGGGTTTTTCGCCCAGTTCTTGAAAGTACTGAACGATATTGTAAGAGAAGGAGTCGTAGTTGTCTATGAAGAGGAACATGAGTCAGAGAAATGAGTTAGTGGTTTTTACCAAGGATGGTGTCGATAATGCGACCTTTGTTGCGGCACTCCATCCATTCCGAGGCAGGGTCAGAATCGTAGACGAGCCCTGCGCCCATCTGCCAGTAGAGTTTGCCCCCCCGCTTCCACATGGAGCGAATGGTGATGCCAGTGTCTAAGTTGATGCTGTCTTTATCAAGCCCCAACCAGCCTATGCAGCCCGCGTAGGGACCACGGGGTTTTTCCTCGATGCTGTGGATGATTTCCATTGCGCGCAGTTTGGGCGCACCACTCACTGTGCCCGCAGGAAAGCTACCTGCCAAAATATCAAGTGCATCTTTGCCTTCTGCTAGCTCTGCGGTGACGCGGCTCGTCATGTGCATCACATGTGAGAATTTTTCTACCTGCATGAGTTGTTCAACCATCACGCTGCCACTACGTGCCACACGACCAAGGTCATTGCGACCTAGGTCAACTAGCATAGTGTGCTCGGCGCGCTCTTTTGGGTCGGCTAGCATTTCGGCGGCTAGACTCTCATCCTCTGCCGCAGTTTTACCACGTCGACGCGTGCCGGCAATGGGTGACAGTAAGAGTTTGTTTTGCGAGCAACGCACCATCACCTCGGGGGATGCTCCAAAGAGCTCCAGCCCTGCAAAACGCATAAAGAACATGTAGGGTGAGGGGTTAATACTGCGCATATTACGGTAGAGGGTGAATGCGTCTCCCTCAAAATCAGCACTGCACTGGGTGGCACCGACAACCTGAATGGCCTCTCCCGCATGCAAAAGCTCTCGTACCTTGTCGACGCCCGCCATATACTTCGCCTCGTTAGGACAACGCACCGTGTCGCTTACCGTGAAGGGGATGGGCTGGCAATCCCCTAAAGGGGGTAGCAGACTCATATCGCGGGGTGCCCCAATGCTCAGTTGGTAGAGCTTGTTGTACATGTGGTCAAACACAAGAAGAGTGGCTGGAATCACGAGACGGCTTTCGGCAGCGTTGCTATCAAGCGTAGAGGCAAGCTTGGGCTGAAAGATGGCAGCCATCTCATAACCCCAGTAACCGTAAAGGGCACGTGTTATGGGAGGCGCGGTGGGATCACTGCCCTCGATTTGAAGCGATTCAATGAGCTGTCGCATTCCCTCCATATAGGGCGTGTCGTCAAGTGCAGCAAGACCAGCTAGTTCAGGGCTGTGAATGTCAATTTTTAGCTTTCCCATCTCGCAAGAGATTTCACACATATAGTCGGTAGCAATAAGGCTGTAACGTCCCCAGCGGCCATCAATTTCGGCACTTTCTAGCAAAATCGCATGTGGATTTTGCTGGGTGATTTGCATAAAAAGGCGAATAGGTGTTTGTGTGTCACCTGCGGGGAGTGCTTGGCAGTCCTGCTTGAGAGTAATGTTCATGATGCTGTAGCGGTTAGTGTGTGTGGGGGGGGAAGGGGGGTATAAAAAGAAAGCGGCTTCTTGTCAGAAACCGCTTGATTCGTAAAATTGTTGTGCATATGCAGATGTGGCGAACGGGGCTTCCCAGTGAGTTTAGAGTGGAAGCCAAAGCCAAGCTGACTTTGTCAGTTGAGAATACTTGTTGGGTTGTGTTGCCATTGCTGTACTATAATAATGTGAGAGTACGGGGTGAGGCAAGTGGCGACTGTGTCATAATGATTGTATATATAGTCATTGAATGACAATAAAGCTTGCGATACTCGCAAAATTGGGCTAGACTGCTCGCGAACTTGCGCTCATTGAAGAGGCGTAATTTTTATTTAAATACTTATATATCATGAAAAAACTCAATGATTTGCCTCGCCCTGGATATTTTGGAAACTACGGTGGTCGCTATGTTGCAGAAATCCTAGTCCCACCCATGGTTGAGCTTGAAGAAGCAATGGCAAAGTACCTTCCTACAGAAGAGTTTCAGACCCGCTATGCTAGCTTGCTTAAAAATTACTGCGGCCGTGAGACCCCTCTCTTCTTCTGCGATAATCTTTCTGAAAAATTAGGCTTTGACCTCTACCTGAAGCGCGAAGACCTCTTGCACACAGGTGCGCATAAGATAAATAACACCATCGGTCAAGCCCTCTTGGCAAAGATGATGGGCAAAAAACGCGTGATTGCTGAAACAGGTGCTGGTCAACACGGTGTGGCAACAGCAGCGGCAGCAGCAAAGTTTGGCCTAGAGTGCACAATTTTCATGGGGGCTAAAGATGTGGCTCGCCAAGCCCCCAATGTGCAACGTATGAAG
>CAYJON010000006.1:0-11867 GCA_964371795.1 uncultured Akkermansia sp.
CCCCCCTCGGAGCATGCCCTCATTGCAAGGGCTACGGACGCGCCATCACCTACGACTACATGCGCGGCATCCTCCCCGACAAGAGCCTCAAGAATGGCGCACTCAAGATGCTGAGCACCCCCGTGCTCTCCCAGTGCATGGATGACCTCATCCGCGCCAACCGCATCGTCAAAGCCGTGCGCATGGGTATCACTTGGGACAAACTGCGAGAAGAAGAACGCCAATGGGTCATGCAGGGCAACAGGGGCGACATGGATGTTTATGAGGCCTCCGCACGCGGGCTCTGGTACGGGATAGAAGGCATTTTTGAGGACATGGAAAAGCACGCGCACAAGATGAGCGTGCGCATCTTCCTCTCCCACTACCGCGTCTACAGCATATGCCCAGAATGCCATGGGGGTCGCCTGCGCCCAGAATCCCTCGCCTTCACCCTAGGCGGTCTCACTGTGCCAGAGGTGCAGTCCCTCCCCATGGAGGATTTACTGCTTTGGGTGGATGAGCACCTCATGAAAGACGGCAAGGAAGACAGATCCCTGCACCAAGCCATTCTGGAACTGCGCCACCGCGTTGCCTACCTCTGTGAGGTAGGATTAGGCTACCTCAGCGCAAGTCGCCTGACACGCTCCCTATCAGGCGGTGAGATAGAGCGCGTCAGCCTCACCACCTGCCTTGGCGCATCGTTAACGGAAACCCTCTTCGTCCTTGATGAGCCCACAGTGGGGCTGCACGCACGCGACACAGACAGACTCATTGCCGCCATGCGTCGCCTAGCCGACAGAGGCAATACCCTCGTCGTTGTAGAACACGAGGAGGCCGTCATGCGCGCTGCCGACTACCTCATCGACCTCGGACCTGCCAGCGGTGCAGCAGGTGGCACTCTTTGCTTTGCAGGTAGCCCCGCTGAAATTGAGGAAGCCCCCAGCTCCCCTACCCTAGCCTACCTACGCGGAGAAAAGAGCATCCCCATCCCCGCGAAACGCCGTCGCAGCAAGAAAAAGCTGCGCCTACGCGGCGTCAACTGCCACAACCTGCAAGAACTGGACGTGGACATCCCCCTAGGTGTTTACAGCTGCCTCACGGGTGTCTCTGGCAGCGGTAAGAGCAGCCTCGCCTGTCAGATACTCTTCGGACATCGCCACCCCGAGTCTCTGGATGACGAAGCTGATGGCAGCCTGCGCAGCATAGAGGGCATGGAAGAGCTGGAGGACATACTCCTAGTTGACCAGAGCCCCATTGTGCGCACCCCACGCTCCACCCCTGCGGTGTATATGAGTGTCTTTGAGGACATACGCGCCCTCTTTGCCGCAGAGCCCGCTGCCCAAGCACGTGGGGTCAAGGCGGGTTACTTCTCCTTTAATAGCGGAGACGGCCGCTGCTCACGCTGCGCGGGTCTTGGGCAGGAAAAGGTGGAGATGCAGTTCCTCTCAGACATCTTTGTCCCCTGCGCCATCTGCCATGGCACGCGCTACACGCCACAGGCACTCTCCATCACCCTTTATGGTCATAGCATAGCAGACTTGCTCGCGCTAGACATCAGGCAAGCGCATGCCCTCTTTGCCCAGCAGAACAACGCACGCGCGAAGCGCATCTGCACGCGCCTTCAAATACTGCTCGACGTGGGCTTGGGGCATCTGGGATTGGGGCAGGCGCTCAACACCCTCTCAGGTGGGGAGAATCAGCGACTCAAGCTAGCACGCCTCCTCGCCGAAGCCCTGCAAAAAAGCCCCAGCCAAAACCAAAAGGGAAAGCTACTCATCCTCGATGAACCGGGTACAGGTCTGCATTTCAGCGACTTGGAGCAGCTCATCCGCGTGTTCCATCATCTCATAGAGCAGGGACACAGCCTTCTTGTCATAGAGCATAATATGGAGCTCATCAAATGCGCTGACCACATCATCGACCTAGGCCCCGAGGGCGGCAGAGAGGGGGGACTCATCGTCGCAGAGGGCACACCAGAGCAAGTCGCCGCAGCTGGCAAGGGCTACACCGCCTCCTACCTCGCTGTCGCGCTGGGGATGGAAAATGCCTCCGCCACCCCCTCGCCCTCCCGCCTCCCAGCAGAGGAAGCCGACATAGAGCCCCACATGATAGCCCTGCGTGGCGCGCGCCACCACCAGCTCAAGAACATCGATGTCAACATCAAGCATCAGGAGATGACCGTGGTCACAGGTCTCTCTGGCAGTGGGAAGAGCACGCTGGCCTTTGACATCATCTTTGCCGAGGGGCAAAGACGCTTCATGGACGTGATGAGCCCCTATGCACGTCAGTTTACAGAGCAGATGGAAACACCAGACATTGACCGCCTTGTCGGGCTACCACCCACGGTTGCAATAGAACAAAATCGCTCTCGCGGTGGCAGCAAATCCACCGTTGGCACAGTCACAGAGATATGGCAATTCCTGCGCCTTATGTATGCGAAGCTGGGCACATGCCACTGCCCCCACTGCCGCATCCCCCTTGGCAGACGCACGCGTGAAGAAATTTTTGACTTCGTCGCTCAAAAGATAGGTAAAAAGCCCAGCAGCCTCCTCATAGCCGCCCCCGTGGTGCGCAACAGAAAGGGACATTATGCCGACCTCGCCCGATGGGCAGAAAAGAAGAAATACCCCCTTCTGCGCGCTGATGGGCAGCTCATCGCCCCTGCTGACTTCATCCCCCTTGACCGCTACAGCAACCATGACATAGACATCATCCTAGCCGATATTTCCGTCAAGGGCTCTCGCATCAGCATGAATGGCAAGGACTGCGACCACCACAGCCTGCAAGAATGCGTCAACCGCGCCCTAGAAATGGGTGATGGCTTCCTGCGCCTCATGGAGGGAGGAAAAGACATCCTGCTCAGCCAGCGACTCAGCTGCTCGGAGTGCGGTACTAGCTACCCAGAGCCAGAGCCAGCCAGCTTCTCCTTCAACTCCCCACGCGGCTGGTGCACACACTGCCTCGGGCATGGACGCATCAGTAAGGTCAGCATGAAGGATGAGGAAAAAATGTCCCAGCTGGAGCGAGAGCTACGCTACGACCGCGATAGGGAAAAGGCAGCTGCCAAAGACCCCTTCAGCTCCGAGATTTGCCCCCACTGCATGGGCGCGCGCCTCAATCCCTTTGCACTGGCTGTCACCCTTTTTGACGAAAGCATCGCCAACATAGGGGAACTCAGTGCCCGCGCTGCCCTCCCCCTCATCAGCAGTTGGAGCTTCACAGGGCGAGAAGCCAGCATCTCTCGCAACATCCTAGCAGAGATCACACAACGCCTGCACTTCTTAGAGCGCGTCGGTCTGGGCTACCTCACCCTGCAACGCTCTGCCACCACCCTCTCGGGCGGGGAGACACAGCGCATACGCCTAGCCGCCCAACTGGGTTCAGAGCTACGCGGTGTCCTCTACGTCCTTGATGAGCCCACCATAGGTCTGCATCCCAAGGACAATGAACGCCTTCTCGGAACGCTCAATGAGCTCAAGGAACGCGGTAACACCCTCCTCGTCGTTGAACACGACCTCGACACCATGAAGCAGGCAGAGCACATCATCGACCTAGGCCCTGGTGCAGGAATACATGGGGGTGAGATTGTCGCGCAGGGACACTTTTCCCAACTGGCCAGCATGCCAGAATCCATCACAGGCTTGGAGCTTTCTCATGATGAAAAACACCCCTACTGCGGCAAGTACCTCCCCCTACGTGGCGCAGAGTACATAGAGCTGGACGGCTGCAATCTGCACAACCTACAGAATGTGAAGCTACGCCTCCCGCGCGCGCGCTTCACTGTCGTGACGGGTCCTTCTGGTGCGGGCAAGACCTCGCTCATCAGCGGCACCCTCGCCCCCGCCCTCCGTCAGGCACAGGGAGAAAAACTCCCCAAAGAGCAGCAATCCCTCTGGAAGAGCAGCAAGGGACTAGACAGCCTACGCGCCCTCTACCAAGTTGACCAAAGCCCGCTGGGCAAGACACCGCGCTCCACACCTGCTACCTACATAGGTATCTTTGATGAGATCCGCAAACTCTTTGCCCAAAGCCCCGATGCGCGTCGCCTCGGCTTTGATGCCAGTCGTTTCTCCTTCAACACCTCGGCAGGGCATTGTGAAAGCTGCAAGGGCTCTGGCATGCAGAAGCAGGAAATGGACTTTCTCCCCCCCTGCACCGTACTCTGCGAAAGCTGCCGTGGTGCGCGTTACAACTCCCGCACCCTACAAGTATTCTACAAGGGCAAGACCATAGCCGATGTCCTCAGTATGAGCATGGAAGAGGCTGCAGAATTCTTTGCCTCACAGGCACGACTGGCAGAACCCCTGCGTCTCCTATGCGAGACAGGCTTGGGCTACCTCAGCCTAGGACAGGCTAGCAACACCCTATCTGGCGGAGAGGCGCAGCGTATCAAGCTGGTCACAGAGCTCATCAAAGGTCGCCGCGCCACCCTCACCGCCATCAAGCGCGGACGCCCCCTGCCAGAGGATATCTACATCATAGAAGAACCCACAATCGGACTGCATCCGCATGATGTACGTCTCCTCATCAATGTTCTGCGCCGCCTCGTGGAGATGGGGAATACAGTTGTTGTCATTGAGCACAATTTACAGCTCATCGCAGAGGCTGACTACATCATCGACATGGGTCCCGAGGCTGGCGATGCAGGTGGTACCATTGTTACACAGGGCAGTGTGAAGCAGGTAGCCAAGCATCCGACCAGCTCCACCGCCGCCTACCTAAGAGAGGAGCTCAGCTGAGACCGCTACCCCAAACAGAATAGGGAAATCCTCGCGATTCACAGCGCGAAATAACGAAGGGATTTCCAGACAAAATTTTGCGGCTTCGTGCCGGAGCAACGAAGCCGCAAATTAATTTGCAACTAATTCTATTTTAGAAATTAACGCGTAGTGCCGCAGAGAAGCTCCAGCCGTTATAGCCCTTGTTCCCAGCGGAATCTGTGCCATGGCTGTTGATGTATTCTGCACCCAGCATCACCTTTGCTGTGTGTGGGGATTCTGGCAGCATATAATAATTGACGCCAAAGTAAAAGCCCTGCATCAAATCAGAAGTGGAGCTGTAGGTAGAATTGAGGTTGTAATAACGGCTGTATGTACCTGCTGCATTGCTGCCAACAGAGAGTTGATAGCGGAAAACACCCTCAAGCTGAGGGGTGAAATGATAGCTGGGTAGCAGTACAAGACCAAAGAGGTTCTCTGCACCTGCGTCTCCATCAATGACGTTGAAGGCACCGATGAATTCACCCAAGAAGTACATCTTGTCTTTGTTGTACTCATAAGAAATAGCCAGCACGTCCGTTGCACCTGCGCCATCGTAGTCAATGCCGCTTTCCAATGCCTTGCTGGTGTCGTAGAAGCTGTGCATGTAGTCCAATCGCAGTGTCGCACCGTTGTCCATTTTGCGAGCAATGCTAGCGCCAAAGAGCATGCTAGTGGTGGAGTTGAACTCGGGCATTTCCCAGATGGATTGCTCATCTGTGCCTTGTATCCAACCGCCTACTTGCCAGCTGTATTGGGCGTCTTTGTCTGCACTCTTCAGAGATGCACCCCAGATAGTGCCTGCTGCCAGTGTGTTGACGATGGCAGAGCGCTCTATGGTCTTAATCTTGGATGAAGAGGTGCGGTATTCTCCCATATAAGCAGGTTTGAAGTGTCCAACTTGGATGTTAACCTGATCTACATTGCGAGCAACGGAGAGGGATTCCAGACCTGTGGATGTTCTCGTGCGCTCTCCATTTTTGAAGTAGCTGTTGACACCACCTACGTTCCACATGGTCTCTACCTTGTAATTATCAAAGACCAAAGCATTGCCTCCGATACGAAAGCGACGGTATTCATTATTGCTGCTGCGTCCATTGTTGTGATCACCGTTGGGGTCTAATGAGCCCCATTGATACTGGGCACGAACATTGAGGCTGAGTTTTTGGATGTAGCGATTCTCCATCCCATCGGTTTTTTCATCATAAAGCTTCAGAACGGAGGGTAACCATTCGTTTAGTTTCTGATCAAGTTTGGAGGATTGGGTAGCGGTTTCTGTTGCGACTGCGCTTGTAGCGCAAAGTGTCGTAGCTAATATCGTGAGGATGCTTTGTTTCATTTTTTGTTGGACAGCCTTTTGTCGCTGTCACAGCGATTAAATAACGATTTTCCCCATCTAGCAAGATTTGTACTGTGAATAAAAAGACATAAAAGCTCCCCTCAATGTGAGCAAAAAGGCACAATAGGTCTTTGTGTCATTTTTGACACAAAGACAGCTCCCAATGTGGCAAATCAATCATAATAGAAATGTTGATAAATCTACCAAACATCGACATACTAGTTCCAGATTTATCACACATCCATCCAACCATATCCACATAAAAAATGAATAACAAAATTGAATTAGTCGTATTTGACTGGGCTGGCACTATCACTGACTACGGGTCTATGGCACCTGTAGCTGTTTTTGATCGCACCTTCAAGCAACATGGTGTCCAATTTAGCAAAGCAGACATCAATGCCCCCATGGGCATGGAGAAAAAGGCACACATTCGCTCCATGCTTTCTACCCCACATGGCAAGCAGTTGTGGATAGACGCAGTTGGTCGCGACTTTACCGAAGATGATGTTCATCAACTCTACGTCGAGTTTGAATCCTTCCTCGAAACTGTCGTCGCAGAATACTCAGTATTGATACCAGGCACTCTTCAAGCGGTCAATGAGCTGGAAGCCATGGGCATCACCATCGCCTCCACTACTGGTTACACCTCCGAGATGATGAAGTTGGTATCCCCTGTAGCTAGTGAACAAGGTTATAATCCATCCTGCGTGATTACCCCTGATGTGACAGGTCACAGCCGTCCATCCCCCTTCATGCTCTTTGAATGCATGCGCCGCGCCAATGTCTACCCTGCAAGCAAGGTAGTCAAGGTAGGTGATACCATAGTTGACATACTCGAAGGCAAGAACGCAGGTGCCATCACCGTAGGTCTACTGACAGGATCCAATATCCTTGGTCTCACAGCAGAGGAATATGAGCAAACACCTGCTGACACTCTTGCAGAACTGAAGAGTGCCGTCACCAAGCGTTACATGGAAGCGGGCGCCGACTACGTCCTCGACAGCATCAGCGAACTTCCTGCCCTTATTGCTCAACTCAATCAAAAGGCATAATCTCAATGAGCCTCAATCGCTACTATAACCCCGTCCGCACTCTTTTTGGAGAGCACGCGCTGCGCCAACTTCCCCAGCTGGCCAAGGCATGTGTCAAGCCCACAGAGGAAATCCTCATCCTAGCATGGGATCAATCCGTGGCAGACTTGGACGGAGTCAAACAACTCCGCGAAGAGTTGGGCTGCACCATCCATTTCCATGTTGTTACTTGCTCTAACCCAGAGGTATCCGATCTCTATGCAGTCTATGAGCAAGTCAAGCAACAGCCTATCTCCCTCGTGGTAGGTATAGGTGGTGGTAGCATTCTTGATGTAGCAAAATCACTCTGCATGCTCTTCTCCGCCCACATTGAAAGCGAAGAAGAGCTGCGCAGCATGATCAAATCCGCCTCCTATCCCGCTAGCTCTTGCCGCTGGATAGGCATCCCCACCACAGCGGGGACAGGTAGTGAGGTTACCTGCTGGGCAACCATCTGGGATAGTCCGCAGAAGGCAAAGTACTCTATCAGTTCCGAAGAAAACTACGCCTACGCCTGCATTAATGATCCCATCCTCACACAGAGCATGCCCCTTTCTCTGGCTATTTCCTCTGCGCTAGACGCAATGGCACACGCTATTGAAAGCTACTGGGCACGCGCTACCAACGCGACATCACGCCTCTACGCACTTGAGGCCATCTCCCTGTTGGTCAAAAACATCCCCGCACTGGCAGAACAACCACGCAGCGCAGAGGCCACCGCAAAGGTAGCCCATGGCAGCATGCTGGCAGGTCTCGCCTTTAGCAACACAAAGACCACGGCTGGACACTCTATCTCCTACCCCTTGACGATGAAGTTTAACATCCCTCATGGCGTAGCAGTATCCCTTGTCCTTGCAGAGGTCTTTGCCATCAATATGGAGCAAATCACAGAACTTGCCCCGCTGATGGCAGCACTTTCCATTGAGTCCAGCGACGACTTGAGGCAGTTCCTCAAGGGCATGCTCACTCTGGCAAAGTACCCCACAACCCTCTCTGACTACGGTGTAACAGCTGATGATCTAGAAGACCTTGCAGCCCACAGCCTCACCAAAGGCCGCGCTGATAACAACCCTGTCGATCTCACTGAAAAATCCGTTGTCGAACTCCTCAAAAACATCCTTTAACTATCTATCCCCCATAATAAAAATATGAAAAAATCCCTTAGCATCATCCTTGGCGCCCTTGCTGCAATCGCAACCCTCACTAGCTGCAAGCCAGAAGAAAAAGTCTTCACCATAGCCTACGCCCCCAACGAATCCACCACAGAGAGCGCAGACTCCCGATATGGTTTGGCACAAGACCTTGAAAAGGTATTGGGTATGAAAGTAAAAGAAATCCAAGCCAGCGACTACAACGCCATTATTGAAGGTCTCCGCACAGGTCAGATTGACATCGCCTACGCTGGTCCTCAGGCAGTTGCTCTGGGTATAGAGCGCGCCAAGTGCACCCCCATCGTGATGAAAGCCCCCGAAGGCAAAAAAGAACTCGCCTTCTACAAGTCTGTTATCATCACCTCCGCTGACAAGAGCGATATCAACAGCATCAAGGATATCAAGGGCAAGAGCATGGCCTTCGTTGACCCTGCCTCCACCTCTGGCAGCCTCATTCCTAGCTCTGACATCATGGCAGCCTTCCCCGATGAAGACCTCAACCTAGACAAGCTGCGCACCAATGGACAATTCTTCTCCGCTGTTAGCTTCTCCGGCAAGCACCAAGCTGGTCTCATGGCCGTTCTCAAAAAGGATGTTGATCTCGCACCCATCTCCAACCAGATTCTCGCTTCGGAAATAGCCCACGGCCGCGCCAAGGAAAGTGACATCAAGGTCATTCATGAGTCCGCCCCCATCCCTGCCGAAGCCATCATCGCTGGCAAGCACCTCGACGACGAAACCAAGGCAAAGCTTGTAGAGTTCTTCACAAAATATGATAACGAAACCTACTTCACCGAAGTTATCAAAAAGCCCGGTGCTCGCTTTGTAGAATGCACCAATGAAACATATCAGCCGATTATCGAACTCAACAACAACCTTAACGAACAATAATAACATGACTCCCCTTCTAAGCTTCAAACAAGTATCAAAACAATACCCCAACGGCGTCAAGGCCCTCAACGAGGTTTCCTTTGACATCAATGCAGGAGAGTTCGTGTCTGTTATCGGACCATCTGGCTCTGGTAAATCCACCCTCATCCGCACCATCAACAAGCTCATCAACGTTAGTCAGGGTGAAATCATCCTAGATGGCGATAACATCGTCACTCAAAAGGGTCGCAAGCTCAAGCAGAGCCGCTGCAAAATAGGCATGATTTTCCAGCACTACAACCTCGTACACCGCCTCTCTGTCCTCCAGAACGTGCTACACGGTCGCTTGGGCTACATGTCAGGCATCAAGGGTATACTAGGTCTCTACAGCGAAGAGGACAAAAAGGCAGCCATCTGCCTCCTCGAAGAGCTGGGTATAGAAGATTACTGCTACCACCGTGCTGGCAATCTATCTGGCGGTCAAAAGCAACGCGTAGGCATAGCCCGTGCTATCATGCAGACGCCAAAGCTCCTCCTCTGCGATGAGCCCATCGCCTCCCTTGACCCCTCCTCCTCCCGCAAAATCATGGACATCCTCCAAAAGATGACCCAAGAGCACCACCTTGCTACCATTGTCAACCTGCATCAGGTTGATGTGGCCAAGAAGTACTCCACACGCATCATCGGCATACGCAAGGGTTGCATCGTCTTTGACGGAAAGCCATCCGAGCTCACCGACGACCAGCTCAGCAACATCTATGGCGAGGAATGGAATCCCCAGACGGATAACTCCACCTCCCCTCAGGAAGAGCCAACAGAGGCCATTATGCCCAAGATCTGCACCCAGATGGGATTTAACAACTGCGATATGCCTATCGTCAGTGCCTAATCATCCCGCGAATCACGCCCATCATGCAAGACTCCGTTCTACAGCATTACAAGAAGGAAAAGCTAGTCTACAGCATCTTCTTTGGCACCCTAGGTCTACTCTTCATCGCCAGTACCTACTACACATCCTTCAACCCCTTTGAGCTGCTCCAAAAATCGGAGAACTTCTGGTTATTCATCAGCGAGGACTTCTTCCCGCCTGCCATACCAGAGGGTACACGACTGGATAGTATCATTACTGGCTTTATAACCACCCTTGCGCTAGCCATAGCCGCAAGCTCCGTCGGGGCACTTTTTGCCTTCTTTGTCGCACTATTTGGTAGCGAGTTTATCTCCCCCTTCCCCAGTACTGCAAAGTTTGTGCGTGGTTTTGCCACCTTCCTCAGAAACATCCCTGCACTGGTGTGGGCCTTCATCCTCTTCTCCTCCTTGGGGATAGGAACAGGCGTGGGCTTCATTGCCCTCTTTATCACCAGCTTTGCCTTCCTTGTACGTGCTTTTATCGAAACAATGGAAGACGTCTCCAAGGATCTCATGGAAAGCCTCCAGTCAACAGGTGCCTCCTTTTGGCAGCGTGTTGCACAGGGTGTTGTCCCTTCCTGCCTGTGTAACTTTATCTCCTGGTTCCTCTACTGTTTGGAGGTGAATATACGTGCATCCACCATCGTTGGTATGGTCGGCGGCGGCGGCATAGGTCTGGTGCTCTTCTCCTACATCAAGAGCTTCCACTACAACATCGCCTCAACCGTCATCCTCCTCATCGCCCTCATGGTCATCATCGTTGACCTCATCACAGGCAAACTCAGAAAGGAAATCATCAAGTGATTACACAAAGTATCCCCAAAGGAGTCTATCCCACGACAAGGTCTGGGAAAATCAAAATCTCCAGCAACGAAAAAAGCAACACCATCCCCATCTTTCTCATTGGGCTAGCAGGGCTCTGCATCATATCCCTCACCTACCTCAATCTGGACTGGGCAAAGCTCATCTCCCGTCTACCCGACATAGGAAAGATATTCTATGAGCTGGCGCACTTCGAGTTCACCAAATGGGATGTCATCGGCACAGCCATGCTAGAGACGCTAACCATCACCATACTCTCCACCATATACGGTATTGTCGCTGGTTTGGTCCTCGCCATATTTGCTGCGCGTAATATCTTTCGCGTACCGGGCTTGGCAGTCTGTGTGAAGCTATTTGCAACCTTCCTGCGTGCCGTCCCCACACCCATCTGGGTACTGATGATGATGGTCTGCATCGGTATGGGAACAACCGCAGGTATAGCGGGGCTATCTATCCATACCGTAGCCTTCTTCACGAAGGTATTCTCCGAAAGCTTTGAGAATATCAGCTCAGAAACCCTAGAGGCATTAGAAGCCACAGGCGTTGGACGCTTGGGAATCTTTATGAACGCGGTTCTACCCTCCGCCATGGCGCAGATTGTCGCTTGGTCAGGTATGCGCTTTGAGATCAACTTCTCAGAATGCACCATACTGGGTATGATTGGAGCAGGCGGCATAGGATACATCATCTCCACTGGCATTCAGGGATATGACTATGGAACAGCTGGACTCTCCATCTTCCTCGTCTTCCTCTTTGCCTACGCAATAGAACGCATCTTTGTTGCAGTCAAAAAAATCATCCAATAGTGTAAGGATCCCGTAAACCATGGGGTGAAACCATGCATCCATCATTGGATGCATGGTTTCATTGGGTAGCTAGCTCTAAAATCACTGATGACAGGCGTTAATGGGTAAGGGAAATCGCCTTGCTTAATACCTAGTTCCTCTGGACTGGGGGGAATGTAGCT
>CAYJON010000006.1:11967-18848 GCA_964371795.1 uncultured Akkermansia sp.
AAGGGAAATCGCCTTGCTTAATACCTAGTTCCTCTGGACTGGGGGGAATGTAGCTGCTTTGCCGTCCTTCCATTTCCAAGCAAAGGGTGGAATCATCTTCCTTGATGACATCGACAAAGGCAAATAGCGGCTTATCAAATGCTAAGACATAGGCCAATGCGGGACGCTTCTCATACTCTTCTTTGGTGAAGCGTCTGCGGTTGGCGTACTTCTCGCCCACCCATTGGTAGCAAGAGCTATTGATTTGAATATAGGTGATACCATTGATAACAAGGTGATAATCTGTATGATCGTGACCAGAAAAAGCGGCAAGTACCTTGCTATATCCCACCCGCTTATTTTCGTTTTCTAATATGGCTCTTAACTCTGCCCTATTGGCGACACAGCGTTCTATACTCTGGTGCGAAAAAATAATAGTTGGCTTATCCGTCCCTCTCAAATCAGCCTTCAACCACTCCAACTGCTCGGGGTTCACCCATGCTCTCTGCTTGCTGTCCACATAAAAGTTGGCATTCTTGTAGGGAATGTATTTCCCATCCTGATAGAGATAATTTGCATCAAGTACGATGAAGTGTACACCATTCTTGTCAAAAGAATAATAAGGAGATGTCATCCCGACAAATTTCATAAAATCCTCCTTCGAGCCTGTGTCCATATCATGATTTCCCAGCACATTGTAACGTGTTAAGGGTGATTTATGCCATAGGGAGATGAAATCGCGATTGCCTTCCTTGGGGAAGACAAAATCCCCCAAATCAATCACAAAGTCCACCTCTTTCCTTTGTGCTTCATGCAGGAAGCTGCTCAAACGCTCCTTCGCATCAAGTATCAGGTCATGATGCTGATCGCTGATGATGCCAAAGCGCAACATTCTCTTCGCCTGTCTCGCCTCATTCTGGGCGTGCAGGTGAGAGGCAAATGAAATCAAGCCCACGCCTAGCCCTATCTTTTTTAGGAACAAGCGGCGCGACTCCTGCCGCAATTTTGGCTTATCATCCATCATAATGGGAAATAGCGATCAAGGTCGCGCAGGTGCCAGATAATAAGACGGGTGGAGGCTTCGCAGGCCTGAAATTTCGATACTCTAGCGGGGTAGCGCAGGACGATATCATAGCTGCTTTCCAAGTAGGCATTAAAGGTCTTTTCACTCTCACGTATTGTTTGAATGATGTCCTCCTTATTGCTCTGGGATGATTTTTCTAGGGCTTCTATTCGCTGCTTATAGGCTAGCTTGAGCTTCTCTAATAAGTAGTCATTGACGCTGGCATCAGAGAAGAGAAGCTCCTCCAAGTCCCATTGAGGGTGGCTGTACTTCTTGAGCGTCTCCGTAGCGGGGTCAAATTGATAGTCCTTGAGAAAGGTGAGCTCCTCTGGAAGAAGCACCATCTCGCAGCAAATCCAGATATCAAAGACACGCTGGCGATGAAGCTGGAGAGCCAGTTGCTCTAAATTCTTTTTGAGGGCATCAGCAGCGAGGGCTTCACTATGCTTTCCTGTGCCACCGCGCAGCTTTGCCCAGCGGAGGAATAGAGCCTCCAACTTTTCCCACCTCTCTTGCGACTGGAGGATCATTGCAGTTCGCTCTTCCAGTATTTCCTGAACCTCAGAATAACGAGGATAGTCTTTAGGGAAGTCTTCTATAAGAGCCACCGATTGTGCTTTGTAGTGTTCAAAGATTTTCTTCGCGTATTCCGCAGGACCTAGCCCCGCTTGAAGAGCGATAAGCTCCTGTACAATGACCTTGTTTGGATCTTCAGTCTCCTCTGCCAGCGAAGGCGCAAGGGCGAAAGCCCAAAGCGCGCAACTAAGGGCAGTTTTTGCGATAATATTTTTCATGTTGATAAAAGACTTCAATGCCTATCTATAATATACTATTATTGGGAAGCCCAAGTCAAGAAATAAGGCTTTGGTCTATCTCTTAAATTTATTTTATACGTCCGTGCTGCACATTATGCTTGACTAGCCTCCGTTCCATGACTTGTAATAGAGGCGAAGCCATTCTCCACCAATTTTCGTTCTATATGGTGGAGCACGAAAAATTTCCAGAAAAACACACATGTCTAAGACCCTCATTATTACAGAAAAACCCAGCGTGGCCACTGACTTGGCACGCGTCCTAGGAAAAAGCTTAGGAAAGTTCAAACGCGACGAAAAATCAGGGGCTTACGCGAATGAAGATTACTATATTACCTCTGCTGTAGGTCACTTGCTAGAGCAGAAAAAACCCCAAACCGAGGCAGGAAAGAGTCTGCCTTGGAAAATGGACTACCTGCCCATCATCCCCAAGACGATGGAGCTAGAGCCCATCCCCAAAACAGCTGACCGCCTGCGCAAGGTGCTCAAGCTCGCTAAGAGCAAGGAAGTAACCACCATCGTCAATGCCTGCGATGCTGGGCGCGAAGGGGAACTGATTTTCCGCAATATCATACGCTACGGCAAGATAAGCAAGAAGACCCTCAAACGCCTCTGGATGCAATCCATGACGGATGAGGCCATCAATGAGGCATGGAGCCGCCTGCTCTCCGATGAGACCATGCTGCCACTGGCGGATGCTGCGGAGTGTCGCTCTGCGTCTGACTGGTTGGTGGGTCTCAATAGCACACGCGCTCTCACTGTGCTGCAATCTGCCCCCGGTGGCTTTCATGTAACCCCCACAGGGCGTGTGCAGACCCCCACGCTGGCCTTGCTTGCGCTGAGACAGCAAGATATTCTCGCCTTTGTACCCGAGGCATACTCTGAGGTACGCGCCCAATTTGGCGTCAGTGCAGGCAGCTATGAAGGCCGCTGGTACGATGCAGCTTGGAAAAAGGATGAGCAGCAGCCCCTACGCAGCAAAGAGCGCATATGGGACAGGGAGCAGGCGCAGGCTATCATAGCCCGCTGCGAGGGCAAGCAAGGCGAGGTCATTGAGACCAAAAAGCCCGTAAAGCAAGCTCCACCCCTCCTCTTTGACCTCACCTCCCTGCAAAAGGAGGCGAGCAATCGCTTTGGCTTCTCCGCACGTCGCACCCTGCAATTGGCGCAAGAATGCTACGAGCGTCACAAGGTGCTCACCTACCCACGTACAGATTCCAAGTTCTTGCCCGATGACTATGTGAAGACAGCTTACCGCACCGTGGGCGATATTCAGCGCAAGGTGGAGGACTTTTCCGACATTGCAGGGCATATCCTTGACAAAAAGCTCATCAAGGGCAGCAAGCGCATCTTTGATAGCAGCAAGGTGAGTGATCACTTTGCCATCATCCCAACGGGACACTTCACACCGCTGAGCGGCGATGTGGAAAAAATCTACACCCTCGTGCTGCAACGCTTTTTGGGCGTTTTCCTACCCCCTGCGGAGTACGAGGACACGGACCGCAAGACCATCATCACACATGCCGATGGTCAGAAGGATCACTTTTCCTCCCACGGCAGAATCCTGCTGCACGAGGGCTGGAAGGTGCTCTACACCAAGAGCGCACGCCAGAAGAAGGAAGAGCTCTGCCCCGTTGCACCCAATGAGCGCGCGCAGACTCTGGAATTAGAACTGCGTGATGAGATGACCAAGCCCCCCGCCAATTACAATGAAGCCACCTTGCTTTCCGCCATGGAAGGTGCTGGCAAGCTGGTGGAGGATGAGGAGCTCTCCTCTGCCATGAAAGAACGCGGACTGGGCACACCTGCCACACGCGCCTCCATCATAGAGGGACTCATCACCCAAGAGTATGTTGTACGCGATGGCAAGGAGCTAATCGCCACGCGCCGTGGTATGGATCTCATTGACTTGCTGGGACGCATTGGGCTTAGCACCCTCTCCTCTCCAGAGCTGACAGGCGACTGGGAATACAGGCTCAAGCAGATGGAGCAAGGAAAGCTTTCTCGCACAACCTTCATGAAGGATATTGCCAGCTACACAGAGGACATCATCAGCTCTGTGCGCAACTTTATGGATAGCGGGCATAATCCAGACCTACCCATTGCCTGCCCAGCCTGTGCGACAGTGGGACTGACCAGCCGCATGGATTCTGTTTCTTGCAAGCAGTGCAAGTTCCGCCTACGCCGTCTGCATGCGGGCTTGGCTCTGACGGATGAACTGCTCACCGACCTCATTATCAAGCGAGAGCTCCCCATCATGGAGGGCTTCCGCTCCCGATTTGGCAAGCCCTTCAAGGCAGGCCTTCGTCTGGAAGAAGGCCCTCGCAGCTGGAAGGCCGAGTTTTACTTTGAAGATGAAAAATCCCCAGCCCAAGCCGCTGCCGAAGGTGAACAAGAAAGCCTCGGTATGCTACCCATCAAGGGACAGGGCGAGATGGAGGTCATGGAAAACAGCAAGGCATGGACAGTGGCAGAGTTCCAACGCGAAGGCACAAAGCGTCAGGGTCTCTCCCTCTCCCGCATGATTCTGGGCAAGCAGCTAGAACGCCCCACCATGGAAAAAATCTTTGCAGAAGGCAAGAGCGAGCTCATCACGGGCTTTGTCTCACAGCGCACAAAGCGTCCCTTTGATGCCTTCCTTGTTCTGGACGCAAAGAAGGGTCAGGTGGGCTTTGAGTTCCCCCCAAGAGAGCCACGCAAGAAGGGCGAAAAAGCCGACTCCCGCTTTACCAAGGCCAATGCTGCCGCAGCCGACCTCAGCCAAGCCACCAAGCATGGCATGATTGCCGTCAAGGGCAAAGGCGAGCATGAGCTGCTGGAAAGCGACAAGGCTTGGCATGTGCCCAGCCTCATCTACGGCAAGGCCAAAAAGCCCCTCGCCATCGCACGCGAAATGTGTGGTGTCGCCATCACCGCCCCCATTGTGCAACGCCTGCTCACCAAGGGCAAGACGGAGCTCATCAAGGATTTTGTTAGCGCGAAGTCAGGGAAAAAGTTCGAAGCCTACCTCAGCTTCAAACCCACCACGGGCAAAGTGAGCTATGAATTCCCAGAGCGTGAGGCATGATGGGTATACTGCGAGCTGTTTTTTCTCTCTTTGACCGCTTTACACTGGGTGTTCTGACGGCCGTTCTCTTGGGCATTTACCTGCCCTGTTCAGGGCGCGGGGCGGAGATTGCGGAGCTCGTCACCCAGCTGGCTATCACCATACCCTTCTTTTTCTACGGGGTGCGCATCCAGAGGGAGCAGCTGATTAAGGGGCTGCTGCACTGGCGTTTGCAGCTCACCATATTCGGCTTTACCTTCCTGCTCTTCCCCCTCTTTATGTTGGGGATGCAGCCTGTGCTAGAGCCGTTGGTGACGCCGCTCTTTTTTGCGGGCTTCCTCTATGTTGCCTGTCTGCCATCAACTGTGCAGGGCTGTGTGGTCTACACCTCCATTGCGGGGGGCAATGTGCCCGCAGCTATATGCTCTGCGCCCACATCAAGCATTTTGAGCATTGTGCTCTCCCCCCTGCTGGTGAGCATTCTCTTTGAGACTAGCGGGATGGGTGCGGGTGTCGGTCTGGACGCGATTAAAAAGGTCGCTCTGCTGGTGCTGCTCCCCTTCATCATCGGTCAGCTGGTGCAGCCTTGGCTGCGCGAATGGTCGCTGCGACACAAGCCCATATTGGGCTGGGCAGACCAAACCCCCGTGTGGTTGGTGGTGTACACCGCCTTTGCAGAGGCCAGTGTGTCGGGCTTTTGGTCAGGATTTAACAACATGATGATCATGCGTCTTGTGCTGGGTTGTGTTGTGACCGTTTCGCTGATGCAAAGTTTGGCCTACTTTGTAGCAAAGAGATTGGGTTTCAACCTAGCAGATAGAATCACTATTGTTTTTTGCGGCCCGAAAAAAAGCCTCGCAGTTGGTGCACCCATGATGCTGGCCATCTTTGGCTCTCTTGACAAGTCCCTCATCCTCCCCCTGCTGCTCTACCATCAGGTGCAGACTATTTTCTGCGCCCTACTCGCGCGACATTGGAGCAAGAGCGCGCATGAGCGCGAGGCTTTTTAACATTTCACCCCACCTTCCCCCATGAGTAATCCTTCCGAATTTGTCCGCTGGTCACCCTCTCATTACTGGGCTGTCATCATCACCCTTGTCGTGGCCTTTGCGCTACTTTTTTATGCGCGCCGCCTCAGCCAGCAAAAGCGCTTCCTCATTGGACGCATTCTGGCAGTCGTCATCCTGACGCAGTTTGTCAGTGAATTCATCTGGCGCGCGGTGAGCGATGACTACGGTAGCTGGAAAAATAATCTGCCGCTGCACTTTTGCTCTGTGATGATTATCATCTCCTTCATCGCCCTCTGGTGGAGAAAGCACTGGGCCTGCGCCTTTGCTTACTTTGGCATCATGGCGGGCAGTATTCAGGCATTGATTACCCCTGCCATGGCACATGGGTACCCCAGTGTCGCCTACTATATTTTCTTCATTGCCCATGGTCTGCTGCTCATTGTGGGGCTCAGCATCCCCTGCATACTGGGATGGCGGGCGCGTGGTTGGGATGACCTCAAGACGGTGCTCTATGCTGACATCTACCTGTTAGCTGTCATCCCTGTTAATCTTTGGTTGGGGACGAACTACGGCTACACGCAGACCAGCCCTGTGCAGGGTAGCATGCTGGATAATCTGGGTGATGGCCCTTGGTACTACCTCTGGTTGCAACTACCTGTTTGGGGTATATTCCGCCTACTCTACCTCTTTGTCTACGACAAGAAGAGCGATTTGCCCGCAGCAAAGTGACGGCAGGCCGTGCTAGCCCCGCCCTCTGGTAGGGGCAAGAATTGCAGCTGTGGCGACTCCATGCCGCGTAATTTTGTCGAGAGGTTGTAGCGCACGCGCTGGCAAAGCCTCTCTGACCAGCAGTCCGCGTAAAGTGTCACTTCCCTCGCCTCAAATAGCAACGAAAGGATGGAGAGCAGGCGCGCCACCATCTCCTCCACTAGGGCGTTATCGTCATAATCAAGGCTCAACCAGCTACTGGG
>CAYJON010000006.1:18948-28386 GCA_964371795.1 uncultured Akkermansia sp.
GCCTCGGCATTGAGCAGCTCTAGGTTGAGAGTAAGATGGTATTCTTCCTCACTCAGCTCTATAAAAGCCACGCGGCTCATGCGCCCTACGTACTCGTAGACCTTTGCAGGGCGACCCCCGCGCGGGGCGCGGTAGCCCAGTTGGCGCAATTCTCCGCTGGAGAGCAGCTGCCGTAGCAGCTGGCTCACCCTCATGCGGGTCAGCCCCAGTGCGTCGGCTAGCTCTGCGGCGGTCATGCTCTGCTTGCGCAGGAGTTCTCTCAGGCTTTGTAAAGTCACTTTACAAAGTATAGACCCATAGCACGCCGCTAGCAAGTATTATTTCCCCTCATGACACTAAAAGCCTTAAAACACATTTCACCAAAAGCCCAACAAAAATAATCATCTAATGCTAGACGGAGAAGTGGAACTTTGATAGGCTCAACCCGAACAATCAAACGAAGAATTTATGAAGTATATTTTTGTCACTGGAGGTGTTGTTTCCTCCCTAGGAAAAGGTCTTGCAGCAGCATCCATCGGCACTCTACTGGAGCACTGTGGTCTGGAAATCACCATGCAAAAGTTTGACCCCTACCTCAACGTAGACCCTGGTACAATGAGCCCCTACCAACATGGGGAAGTCTACGTTCTCAATGACGGTGCAGAGACCGACCTTGACCTTGGGCACTATGAGCGCTTTATCCACTGCCAGCTCTCCCGCCTCAACAACCTCACCAGCGGCAGGGTTTTCCAACAGGTTCTCGACAAGGAGCGCAACGGCGACTACCTCGGCAAGACCGTACAGTACATCCCCCATGTCACTGATGAAATCAAGCAACGCCTCCATGACCTCACCGAAGCCAACAAGGAATGCGACGTCATCATCACCGAAATTGGTGGAACAGTAGGTGACATTGAGGGTTATCTCTTCCTCGAAGCCCTGCGCCAATTTGCACTGGAAGTAGGTCGCCACAACTGCTGCTTCATCCACGTCACCCTACTGCCCTACATTGCCGCAGCAGGAGAGACCAAGACAAAGCCCACCCAACAAAGTGTTGCCAAGCTGCGCGAAATCGGTATCCAACCCGACATCATCGTCTGCCGCACAGAGCGCAACAACCTCACCGACGACGAAAAGCGCAAGATTGGTATGTTCTGCAACGTGTCACCAAAGCATGTTATTGCCTTCCGCGACGTCAACCACAGCATCTACGAATGCCCGCTTGACCTCGGACGTGACAACATAGACCGCATCGTCACCCAAGTACTGGGCATCACCGTACCCAAGCCCAAGATGGAAAAGTGGCAAAAGTTTGTCGGCCGCGTCATCCAGCCCTCTCATAGCGTCAAAATTGGCGTCGTGGGCAAGTACATCACCCTGCAAGATGCCTACAAGTCCATTTACGAAAGCTTTACCCACGCAGGTGCTAGCAACGACTGCCGCGTAGAAATCGTCCGCCTCGATGCCGAAGCATTGGAAGAAGAAGGCGCAGCTGATAAGCTGCTCTCCGACCTCGATGGCATCCTCGTACCAGGTGGCTTTGGCGACCGTGGCATTGAGGGAAAAATCGCAGCGGTTAAATACGCACGCGAAAACAAGCTACCCTTCATGGGCATATGCCTTGGCATGCAGGTAGCCGTCATTGAATTTGCGCGCCACGTGGTGGGTCTCAAGGACGCTAACTCCACAGAGTTCGCCGAAGACACAGCAGAGCCTGTTATCAGCCTGCAAGAAGAGCAAAAGTCCATCAGCGGATTAGGTGGCACCATGCGCCTCGGTGCTTTCTGCGCAGAACTCAAGGAAGGCAGCCTTTGCTCCAAGCTCTACGGAGGCAAAGATAGTATCTCAGAACGTCACCGCCACCGCTGGGAGTTCAACCCAGACTACCGCGCAGCCTTGGAAGAAGCAGGTCTCACCATCTCTGCTACCAACCCCAACACAGGATTGGTAGAAGTGGTGGAAATCACCGACCACCCCTTCTTCATCGCCTGTCAGTATCATCCAGAATTCCAAAGCCGCCCCAACTCCCCCCACCCCCTCTTCTCGGGATTGGTCGCAGCCGCCTTGGAAGGAAAGCTTGACGGCAACCAGTAATACATCTTTTACAAAGAGGGTAGCACAGCAGGTGCTACCCTCTGTATTTTTTACATCTCTCCTTTCCCATGACTGCCGATATCATCGTCATCCTCGCTTACTTCTGCGCCATTTTTGGCATAGGACTCTACGTCGGTCGCAAGCAAAAAAGCCTTGAAACCTACGCCCTAGGCAATAGAGACCTGCCATGGTGGGCCATTGTGGCCTCCATCATCGCCGCAGAAATCAGTGCCGCTACCTTCTTGGGCACACCGGGAGAGGGATTTGCGCACCGCAACTTCACCTACGCGCAGCTGACTATAGGCGCGATATTGGGACGCATCATCGTGGGTCGCCTCTTCTTGCGCCCCTACTACCATTATCAGGTCATCTCCATCTATGAGTACCTGCAAAAGCGCTTTGGTAAATCCACCCGTAGGTGGGCCAGTGCTACCTTCTTGGTCACACGCGTGCTAGCCAGTGGTGCGAGACTCTACTTTGCTGGCATCCTCCTAGTCGTTGCCTACATGGCCATCACAGGGCAAAGCAGCATGGACGCCCAGCAAACCCTCATTGCCTACGTCGTCGCCCTCGTTTTCATCAGTGTAGCCACAGCTATTTACACCACACTAGGAGGGCTCAAGGCCGTTGTTTGGACAGATGTATTGCAGGCTAGTATCCTAGCCATCGCCATCACCACCACGATAGGCATCCTCCTCACCAGCATCAAGGGCGATAGCAGCTGGACAGAGACATGGAACTACATTTACAACACCATTACCGACACCTCTAACAATCCAAGCAATGCCGCCCAACTACAACCCTTTAAATTGCTGGACTGGGGCTTTGTTGATGGTGGTATCTGGGATAATATCAAGAACATCCTCTCCCAAGAATACACCATGTGGAGTGCCGTTCTCGGTGCGACCTTTGTCGCCATGGCAACCCACGGCACAGACCAAGACATGGTGCAACGCATGCTCGCAGCCAAGGACAGCAAGACCGGCTCTCGCGCCGTCATACTCTCTGGCGTTGTTGACGTGCCTGTTGTCATTGTCTTCCTCAGCTGCGGTATGCTGCTCTACGTCTTTTTCACCAAGAACGGCATAGCCATGCCCGCCAAAAAGGACGAAATCTTCCCCCACTTCATCATCCATTACCTGCACCCTGGGGTGCGTGGTCTGCTCATTGCAGCACTGCTTGCCACAGCCATGGGCTCTCTGTCCACCGCCCTCAACGCCCTAGCCACCACCACAGCACGTGACTGGTACCGCGATGTGTGGAGACCCGAGGCCTCGGAAAAGCAAATGCTTTCCGCCGCCCGTTGGCTCACTGTGGGCTTTGCCCTCCTTCTCATCATTGTTGGCGTCGTCGTAGCTTGGTACGTCGTCCACCGCCCCGAAGCACGCATCATCCCCATTGCCTTGGGCATCTTTGGCTACACTTACGGCGCACTGCTTGGCGTCTTCCTACTGGGCATGCTGACAAAGAAACGCGGCTGCGACAAGGGCAACATCATCGCCATGCTAGCAGGCTTTGCCACCATCATCTACCTCGAAGTAGGCAAAAACTACGACATCGCCCCCACCATATCCTTCACATGGAGAATCACGCTGGGCAGCATTGTTACCTTCCTCGTTGGCTTCTGCTTCCGCACCCCCAAGGAGGTCTGCAAGGACTAACAATGACTAACATGCCATAATACAGTCTTGTCATTTAAGCCCCATGTGATATGATGGGGCGCATGACATCACTGCTTAGACAAATAGCACTACTTTTCACACTAGTCAGTGCGGGCACAGCAGGGGCGCAATTGGGTACACTTTCCCTTGGAGGACCTGCCAAGGAAGAACCCATCCTCTCCTCCACCCTCACCGCAAACGTCGATTCCTTCAAGAAGGGAGAGAGTTTTCTCGTCTCCTATGAGCTCTCTGCCAAAAAGCCTTGGCATCTCTACTTCCGCAACCCTGGCTCTGTAGGCTATCCACCCGGCTTTGACATCAAGGCACCCGAGGGCTTCACCGTCGAGGGTCCCTACTGGGAAGTCCCCCATCGCTCTGACTCTGCCAACGGCTTTTTTTACGGCTACGATGCCCAAGATGTCATCTGGAAGCTCACCCCCACCAGCGATGTGACCGAAGCCAGCTTCACCGTCACCTCTGACACACAGGCCTGTGACGACAACGGATGCGCAGGTCCTTTCCAGCTCAGCCAAACTCTCAGCCTCAAAGCAGGTGACGCCAATCCCAATCCCCAATGGAAGGGACAGGAAAAGACAGTTGAAAAGCTAGGCGACACCCCAACCACCGTCACAGCCAACACAGGCGAAGGCGCAACCCTGCTGCTCAACTTTGAAACAGCAGAACCCGTGGAGACAGCCTACTTTTTCTCCGAAAACAACATCATTGCCCCCCACCTGCCTCAGACCCTGACACGCAGTGGGACAATGAACACCCTCTCCCTGCCCATCAATGATAACAGCAACATGCTCTATGCCATCATCGGTGATGTAGACCCCAAAGCACCTGTCAAGGAGCTGCAAGGCATACTTTCCTATGGTGACAAGCACCAGCAAGTGGATGTAGAAGTCACAGCGGCAGCACCCGTCCTTGCAACCAGTCTTCCTCCCATGCCTCTGGGTTTCTGGGAAATAGTGGGCTTCCTCGTTATCGGTGGTTTTATCCTCAACCTCATGCCCTGTGTCTTCCCCGTCATCGGTCTGAAGATTATGAGCTTTGTGGAGCTCTCTGGCGGCTCTCGCAGCAAAATCCTCATGCACAGTGCTGCCTTTGTCTTTGGTGTTCTTGCCTCCTTCTGGGCGCTCACCCTCATCATCATTGTTGCATCCAAATTTAGCATCTTTACCAGCATGCCATGGACAGAATGGCTCAACGCCCTCATCTATGACACGGGTGCATCAGGTCGCTCTTGGGCAGAATGGATGCAGAATCCTTGGATCATATACATCCTCGTCCTGCTCCTCCTCGTCCTCGGTCTGAACATGTACGGCATGTTTGAGTTTGGAACATCCGTCACTGGTGCAGGTCAGAACCTCCAGCAGAAGAAAGGACTTTCTGGCTCCTTCTTCTCTGGCCTCCTCGCCACTGTTGTTGCAACACCATGCAGCGCACCCTTCTTGGGTTCCGC
This sequence comes from uncultured Akkermansia sp., assembly GCA_964371795.1. GTDB lineage: Bacteria > Verrucomicrobiota > Verrucomicrobiia > Verrucomicrobiales > Akkermansiaceae > Akkermansia. Next base: position 24,148 of record CAYJON010000006.1, read on the forward strand.
CCTGCCAGCTGCCATGTCCATGCCAGCTATATGGATGCTAATAGCGATGAGCGGTATGGCCATTGGTCTAGCCCTGCCCTACATCATCATTGGCATATTCCCCTCACTCATCCGCTTCCTCCCCCGCCCCGGTGCATGGATGGAATCGCTGAAGCAGGCCCTCTCCTTCCTCCTCTTTGGTGCAACAGCATGGTTGATTGTCACCTACATCGCCTTTGTACCTAGCACCAGAGAACAGGATCTGCCCATCATCCTCATTGGCTTTGTTGTCGTTGGCTGTGCATTCTGGGTCTATGGACGCTGGTGCCCCATCTATCGCGAAAAGCGCACCCGTATCATAGGTGGTATCACCGCCCTTGCCATACTGGCTGGCGGCGTGATCATGAGCATACCCAGAAAGGACAACGGAGTCGTCTGGCACGCATGGACCCCCGAGGCCATGCAAGCCGCCTTGGATGAAGGAAAGCCTGTCTTTGTTGACTACACCGCAACATGGTGCATGACCTGCCAATCAAACAAGCAACTCGGCTACAATGATGCCGTCTACAAACGCATGCAAGAATTAGGCATCGTCCTCATGAAAGCTGACAAGACCAAACCCAACAAGGATATAGACGCAGAGCTCAGCCGCTTGAAGCGCACACAAATCCCAGTTAATGTCCTCTACCAGAAGGACGAAGAACCAGCCATCACCGATGTCATTCTCCGTCCCCAGTACTTAATTGACTTCTTCGACAGCCATGTCGAACAAGAAGAAAAATAAAAAAAAATCACTTTTTTTGAAAAAACTGAAAGAATACACAATAATACCTCGTATCTATAATATATAGATAATCGTTGTAAGTCGGTTATCTTTTAAACAGGAAACTGTTTTTTCATAGAGTAGGTGTAAGTAAGAACTGGATGAAGCAATGCTTCATCCAGATTCTTTTTATAGAAATGACCTAAAATTTACTTTACGCATGGAAACATATATGTTATCTTTGTAAAACTATGGATACATCCTCCTCACGTCGTCGTTTTCTTCAGCAACTCGGTCTCTTTGTCGGAGGCATTGCTGCCACGCCCAGCCTCGCTGCCCTCATCCCTCCCGCAGTTAGTGGTGGTGAAAAGTACCTCGCCAAGCCCAACAGCGGTGTAGGTCCTCTATCTACATGGCCAAGTCGCCCCTCGGGAGCACAGTACATGGGTAACTTTCGCGCGCCCAAGATAGATGAAGTCAAAATCGCCTTTATTGGCGTTGGCTCACGCGGTGTCAATCACGCCTACCAGTGTTCCCTCATCCCTGGTGCAAAGGTCGTAGCCGTCTGCGACTTGAAGGAAGAGTTCACCGCACGCGCCGCAAAGCGCATCACGGACAAGGGCGCTGCAAAGCCAGCAGAGTATCATGGCGGGGAAAAAGAATACCTCAAGATGCTCTCCGAGATAAAGCCCGATGCTGTCATCATCTCCACACGCTGGCAAGACCACGCACAGCATGCCATTGACAGCATGAAGGCAGGAGCACACGCCTTTGTAGAAGTCCCCTTGGCCGTCAGCATCAAGGAACTCTGGGACATCGTGGACACCAGCGAGAAAACCCAGCGTCACTGCATGATGATGGAAAATGTCAACTACGGTCGCGATGAGCTGCTCTTCCTCAATATGGTGCGCCAAGGGGTAATAGGAAAGCTCATCCACGGAGAGGCTGCCTACATACATGAGCTACGCGGAGGCATGAAGCATCCTGCCGCATGGCGTCCCTACCACTTTATCAACAGAACAGGCAACCTCTACCCCACCCATGGTCTAGGCCCCGTGTCTCAGTACATGAACCTAGCACGCAGTGAGGACATGTTTGCGCGCCTCGTCTCGCTCTCCAACACAGAGCAGGGACGCAGCCTCTATGCAGAGAAAAATCTACCAGCTGATCACAAACTGCGCCAAACAGATTTCCTATGCGGTGATATGAACACCAGTATCATCAAGACATGCCACGGACGCACCATCATGGTGCAATGGGATGAGACCAGCCCCCGCCCCTACAGCCGCCACAACCTCATACAAGGTACGACTGGAACGCTGGCAGGCTTTCCCACGCGCGTCGCGGGCGAGAATATAGCTGATGGCAACTACCACAAATGGATACAGGGTGAGGAAATGTCCGCCATCTATGAAAAATATGAGCACCCTCTCTGGAAGCGCATTGGCGACATCGCGACAAAGATGGGGGGACATGGTGGCATGGACTACCTCATGCTCTACCGCATGGTGGAATGCCTGCGACAGGGAGAACCTCTTGACCAGAACGTCTACGAAGGCGCGCTTTGGTCTGCGGTCTCGGATCTCAGTGAGCTCTCTGTACGTGCAGAAGGGGCTGCACAGCTCTTCCCCGACTTCACACGCGGCGATTGGAAAACAACCAACCCGCTAGGAATCATTCAGTAAAAACGAAAAAACTCGCGCACCACTGATAAAGAGTGCGCGAGTTTTTTTATGGCACCGCGTCAGAATTGCCGCGCGATATAAATCGACGCTACTTGTTGTATTGTTAAAAATGAAAAGATTAGAGCAAAAAATTCTTTTAAATCTAAAACTTCCTTTTGTTGGGTGAAAAATCATTATTTTTCATTCAATAAAAGGAAGTACATGCCTCTTACCTCATCGTGACGAAGGCTGTCAAGTAAGTAATCTGTATAAATAGTGAGCGCAGCGAACGGCTTTATGCCAGATTAGGTCTTGACAGACGAAGTGCGATGAGGTGCGCAGGCGGTAGTCACACTCCTATAGCTCAATTGCTTATTTCGTAAAGTACCTTTCGCAAGCTGCCTTCAATCTGGGATTATTGTAGTAATCCTTCAAGATGAGAATCCCTCTGGTATTCTTGACGGCTCTGTCCAGCTCATTGATAACTTTGACCATTTGAGGTTCTTTTAATTTATCAGTGATGGCCTTTCTCTCGCGAGGGGTCATAGCAGCACCAGCTGCCTCCAAATCCTGCATCACAGTTCCGAAACGCCTATTGAGGTTGCGGACTTTCTTAGTCGCCTCATCGGCTGATATTTTGTGGTCATCAAGAGACAGGATGATATTGACAAACTCTTGTGTCAGCTGCACGCTGGCGGCAAAGAGTTTTGCGTAGCGAAGGGCTGTTTCGCCCTCTTGTTGCGCCATGGCTGGCTGTACAAGGGATGGCAAGGCGCAGAAGGCGCACAGTGCAGTAGTAGAAAATACTCTCATGCTATTCTTTTCTATTAAAAGTATTCTTCCATGAATCGTTCGCAGGCTGCTTGCAGCTCTGGAGTGCCAAAGAACTGGTGAGTGGCAAGTCTTTCCTGCATCTCCGTCAGTGCCTTTTCGAGGGTCTGCATGTTCTCAACAAATTCACCTTCTGTCATTTCTTTAAGAATTTGTTCTTGCTCTTCTTGAGTCATCTTCCCAAGGGCTTCTTCCAGTTCTGTTCCGAGGACGGAAAGCCTATCACAAAGCTTGTTGATTAGCTCAGCAGCTGCTACTCCTGTCATTTTTTTATCTTCGACACTTTTAAGAGTTTCAACATAAGTATTAGAAATCATCATCCCTTCTTCTAGAAGTTCAAGGAAGCGATTGAGTTCTGGGCTAGGTTCTTTTTCTTCTGCCATCGCGGGTTGCACAAGAGCAGGAACCGCACACAGAGCACATGCGGCAAAAGTAGATATATTTTTCATAAGAATCTATTCTATAACTCTTTCCCCTAAGCTGTCAATCATATTTTGCGCATAGCAAAACAGGCAATCTAACAAAATAACAAGTCACGCTAGTCTTCTTTTAGTTGGAAAATATTTTATTATTTACCCTTTTTTGAGAAACAAAGTTCAAAATATAAAGAATCTTCTTAATAGCTATACACTATAAATAGTTACGAAACATGCTAATATAAAATGTTAGAAAATACAATTTTCTGCTTGTCCTTCTAGAGAATATTTGTTATGTAGTAGAATAATCTCCCCCCCCCATATTTATCTATAGAACTAGACAATACCTCCATTTCGCTTGCCCCTAATAGGGACATGTACTAGCGTTACTCAAACATTTCCAATATAATATATTATGAAAATCCACATACCTATCAAACTCCGCTCTGCTCTCCTCGCATGCCTAGCGGCTCTCCCCATGCCCATGGCTACTAGCATCATCTCTGGCACGCTGTCCATTGGTGCTGTGAGTTATGTCATGACACAAAATCAAGCAGAAGCAGCTGAGATCATCTATACAGGCGGC
>CAYJON010000006.1:28486-42742 GCA_964371795.1 uncultured Akkermansia sp.
GAGGGCAAGGATGCATACACAGCGCCAGCAGATGCCGTCGCAGAGGAGAATTTAACTGGTGACTTCTTACTCAATGCCAATACGAGTGCTGATAATTCTCTGGCTTACAACTTGTATTTCGAATGTGAGATGAAGGACTTCTCAGGTGATTTTATCAGCCTAGGTTCAGCCTTCTACGTCAGATTCGGCGCACAAGCAGAAAGTGCAGATCGCAACGCATCAGCTTCTGGTACTGGAGAAATCAAGGTAGGCGGACGTATCGTTGAGTACTACTTGATAGGCGATGTCACGGTGAATAATACAAAAATCACCGTTAGCAATACCATTGACGGCAGAGAAATTACAGCAAATGGAGGTTCCGCTCTTGAAGCACTGCTGCATTTTAAGGCCAATGGTGATAGTGCCAGTGCCACGTATAATGTCAGCTCAGAGATCTTTGCTGACAACTTCAGCACAGCAGCTAATGCCACGACTAACTTTACGAATGTCTTTGAAAGTAATACATCTCAACAGTTCTTGGGTACAACCACATTCGCCAACACGACAACCCTTTCTGGCACAACTGCCATTACTGGCTCTGTCAGCGTTGTAGGGACAGGCAGTTTAACACTGGCAGGTGTCACGACACTGGATGCTGCTGGCACCTTGGCAGCTGACGCTGATGCAACCATTAACATCACAGGCACATGGAAGGGTAACAAGGAACTTGTTCTTGCTGATGGCGCACTGGTATTTGGAGAGAACGCCATCATTGACCTCTCTGGATTAACTGCCGATGCAGGTGTTTATACCATATTCAGCGGCGTAACATCCACTAGCTTTGGCTCATTGAGTAACGCCAACGTCACAGGTACAGATGTTGCAGGTTACACATTCACCTTCAATGAAGATGGCACTATTTCCGCCACATTGGAAGCGGCCATTTATGAATATGCAGGTGGAGCTATCGACTGGGCAAGCGAAGGCACAGTATTTGAAGCGGGAGAAGCCGCGTTCAAAGACAATGACTTTGTTGATTTCTTGGGTGATTCTGAGGTAACATTGACCAGTGCAGTGACCGCAGGTCGTGTCCGCGTGCTAGAAGGTAATACTGTTACTTTGGGTAATGATGGAGATGCCGCCAATATCCTAACAAGCACCAATATTCAAGTAGGAGGCACATTGGTACTAGAAGGTGATATCCTTTCTGATGACAGCCTCATCACAGGTCTTACTGGAGGTGTAGCGGGTACTGTTGCCTTTGATCTAGGCGCGGGTGTCAGTGCTGACTACGAACAGCAGCTCCGCGGCTTCACTGGAGCAGTAGAAGTACACTCTGGCACTTTGATTTTTGATGAGCACGATGTCTCATCCACATCCGACATCACCAGCATCACTGTAGAGGCAGGTGCCCAGTTGACTATTGGTGCTGTGAGCTTTGATGGGGAGGGACCAGATTTCTTCCTCAACGGTTCTGAAGATGATGCCACCCAAGGAGCGACTCTCTCAATATTCAATACCACCGTGTACAATCTGATAACAGCTACAGGTCATGTCACCATTCACAATGCTGATGCTGTTCTAGGTATTAATGGAGGACTGGCTGGATCTGGCACTCTCTACAAGACGGGTAATGCTACAATGCACTTTGAGAGCAACATGACCCACTCTGGTATTCTCGATATTGTCGAGGGTCAAGTCAATTATGGAAATGCTCAAGCCACAAACATTACCAATGACTTTGAGAAGATTATTATACGCACAGGTGCCACATTGCGCTTCACCCATGCGGCAACTAGCTTCAAGGCTATGCAGTTGGATGGCGGTACATTACATGTTTTTGACATGGATGCTAATACAGCAAGGATTGGTCTCTTGGAAGTAACACAAGCTAGCACCATCAGCGTGACTTGGAACAACCAATGGGCAATAGGTGAGCTGACAGGTGAGGCGGATCTCAGCTTTGCCACTATTGGTGGCGGAGAACCCGCAACCTTCATTATCGAAAACGTCGTTGATTATGATGGCACATTGAATTTAAATAATAATCCAGGAGTCTATGACCTCACCCTTGGCACAGTCAATCAGGGCGCGGGCAAGGACATGTCTGTCACCAATTTTGCAGAAAGCGTGAGAGCCACGGACTTCGTCATGTTAGGCGAAGGTAGCCTCACCCTAGCAACTGGCATGGATGCTGGCTCAATGCACATGCAGCAAAGCGGTACCTTCACCGCGACAGCAGTACTAACAGACTCCTTTGCCCAGACGGGAACAGGTACAACGACACTCACTAGTCTGAGTATACGCGACAATGGCATGTTGCAAATGACCTACAATGGTACTTTGGATTACGGAACGCTGTCTCTCGCATCAAACGCGAAACTGCGCTACGGTGTGGGTGATAACCTGCTAGAACTGAATAATGCAAACTTTACAGCTTTGGCGTCCATCAGCCTCATATTATTTGATGTTGACAACCAATCACTTTTAGATGGCTACTCTTTAGGCATCTCCTCAGATGTTGATGAAGCCCTCATCTCCGTCTTTGGACTAGCAGCCGATCAATACACTCTGTCAGTCGATGGTGATTTTTACAAAATCACACTCAACGCAGGAGCAAAAGTAGAATTGGATACTTGGGATATCAACTGGTCGCTGGATGAGGTACTCAAAGCACCTAGCACCGTGGTAGTAAAGAATGACCTCACAGGTGATACCCTTCTCAATACCATTGCAGAATACGTTTCAGGCACCACAACTTCCGTCATACTGACGGGCGGTAGCGGTCGAGTCTTTGGTGGTGCGGCCAACTCTGACGGAGTCACAACTAACTCTTGGATATCGGTAACAGGCGGCGATTGGTCATTGATTGCTGGTGGTAACCGTGCAGACTTCCAAGGAGGAGGTGATAACTTCACAGGTAACAGCCATATAGAAATTAACCAAACCGCAGAGGACTCTTCCGTTGACTTCATCGTGGGTGGTAACTTTACGGATGGTAACTCTGCCATCTTTACAGGTGATAGCTATATTTCTGTCTTCACCGACACAGTGAAGGGCTCTATCATTGGTGGTAGCACAACAGGACATTCTGACACACCAACCTTTAATGGTGACACTAATATATTCATCTACGTGCCTCTGACAACCAGTGAAGATGGTCTTGTCATCGGGGTTCATGGTGGCGGCAATCTGGGTTCATCTTACATCATCGGCGGCAACGCATGGGGATTCAACTACGGAGATGGACCAACTCATAATGGCGATGTCAATCTCACTATAGATCTCACGGATTATGCGGGCGCAGCTGTCGATTTTGCTAAAAATATCTACGCAAGCAGTGTCTTAGCCAATAATGTAGACGGCAAGCAAGTCGGCAATGGCGAAATCTCCATCACAGGTAACGCCAATGTCACCTTCAACCAGATTATATCTGGTGGCTCACTCATCAACACTGGTGGTTCTATTGCAACATTTGAAGGCAATACCCGATTGACCATCAATGGCAACGGTTCTACATTCAACTCTGATAATGGTGTCGGCATCATGGGTGGTGATTACAATCTCTCTGGTGGTACTAGCAACCGCTATGGTAATATTGAAATCATCGTTAATGGCGAAAACAGCATCTTCGAAGACCGCATCGCTGCCTCTGGCGAAATTGTCGGGGGAACAGCCATCCTGGATGGATTGGCCTCTATCACCATTGACGGTGGCACCTACAACGATCTTGTCATGGGTGGCTTTAATCAGCACGCAGGAGAGGCCACCAGTGGTGACACAATGGTTACAATCGATTCTGGCACATTCAACTCTAATCTTGCGGGTGGTGGTGTTCATGCTAATGGTACACACAATAGGCTTGGCAACAGCAGTGTTGTCATCAATAACGGCACATTTAACTCTGTCTACGGCGGTGCTCTCGGTGTGGGATCAGCAGCTGCGGCTACACCTGATGTCGTTAACACAGCGGCAGGTCTGAGCAGTGTCACCATCAATGGTGGCGAAATCAGAAACAATGTCGTCGGTGGTTCCAATATCGGTGCAACATTTGCAGGCATTATCACCGCAGAAGGTGGTGCATCGGTAACAATTACTGGTGGTACGATTACTGGTTACATCGTCGGTGGTCATGAGCGCACTGGTGGCACAGCAGCTAACACCATCTCCATGGGAGATACGCTGGTTGATATCAGTGGTGGTACAATCAACGGCGACGTTTACGCGGCTGGCTATCTTGGAGAAACTCTAGCTGACTCCAAGAAATCTACAACAGCCTCCTCCAAGGTGAACATTGATAGCGATGTTGTCTTTGGCGACATCACCATCAGCGGTGGTTTTGGTGGCGCAGGCGCTGCATCGGGCGAGGTTACAGGTACAAGCACGCTGAGCTTCACTGGCACAGGCGACTACAGCAACATAGCAAACGTCAACTTTGAAGCCTTTGATACTGTAGAAGTCGTAGACGCTGGCACAGTTGTTACCTTTGACAAGTTCGCTGACTTTGACACAGCCTTAACAAAAACAGGCGCAGGCACTCTCGTCATTGATGCTGTCAGCACTACTGGCAAATCATTTGCGGTCAATGAGGGTACTTTGAAGCTAGCTACTGGAAGCACACTCACATCTGTATCTGTCGCAAGCGCAGCAACTCTCGATGCAAGCATCGCAGGTGCAAGCATCAATGGCAATCTCACCATGACGGGTGGCTCTGTGCTCAATCTCGGCAGCAACACCACGGGTCTTGTCATCGGTACAGGCAAGTCACTGACTCTTGTTGATGCCACCGCAAACAAGATCACTCTTGATAATGGCGGTGCCGCAATTGGCGCATCGGGTCTCACCCTCTTCACGTCAATCTCAGATCAAAGCCTCATTGATGGTATCACCTTTGACACCAAAGCTGGCCTCACAGTTGCAATAGCTTCTGATTATATCTCAATGGCTGGCGTGGATCTCGATGGCTATTTCCTCGTATACGATGATGCGGGCGATAAACTCGTCCTGACCAATCAGTTGGCTCAATCTCTTCGTTGGGATGCAGAAGCTGTCCCAGGAACAGATAATTTCAGCGATCTGTCATGGTTGAATGTGGATGGGGCTCATACCTCTTTCACAGTCAACTCCACTGCAAACTTTGAGGACCACGGCGGTACCGATCCAGTGACCATCACTGTTGACGGTGAATTTATAGCAACTGATTTCAATATCTCAGACGACTACATATTCGATCTTGACATATCAACGTCAGGTCTGGAAATCACAGGCTCTCTGCGCGTCACAGCGGGAGTCACGCAATTTGACTTCGCTCCCACGCTCAACGCAGTTGTCGTAGGAAGCGGCGCAACGCTCAACTTCGATATTAGTATAGATGATCTGAGCATGGAAAGCCTGTCTAACAGCGGCACATTGAGCACAACTGGAGCACTCATCATCAATGGTCTCGTGACAAATGGTGGTGACGTATCAGCTGCGTCTCTGGAACTAGCCACAGGTGATAACACATTTGCAGAACTCAATATCACTGAAAGCGTGACGAGCAATGGCTTGCTCACCCTTGGCGGTGACAGCACCATTGGTACGCTCTCTGGCAATGGCAGTCTCTCCATCACTGATGGTGGTACACTCAACTTGACCAACAGCGCGACATTGATCACCCTGACCAATAAGGGAACACTTGACGTAGATGCCGCTCTCACCATAACAAATGGAGCAGCAGCAGGTGGCATACTCGATGTCGCTGATGACCTCACACTCTCCTCAACCGAGGGTATGAACAGCAGCTTTGATAAGCTGACGGTTGGTGGTGATGTTACAAGTGACGCTCTTCTCACCGTGGGTGATGGTTCTACCATCACTGGCATACTCTCTGGTGGAGAGTTTTCATCCTCTGGAACAGTAACCCTTGGCGGAGTCGCCAATGCAGGTTTGCGCTCTCTGACGGTAACGAGTGGCTCACTCACAATCGCTAGCAATATACTAGTTGGCAATGGTGGCTTTAACAATGATGGTGTCGTCGAGTTAACAAACGGCACTGGTACGTGGTACAATGCGCAATTCCTTGCGGCAACCAGCAATGGTGGAACACTGCGTGCTAACAATGTCACTCTGGCTGGCGTGAGCAGCTTTGCAGAACTAGATGCTACAGGCACTGTTACACTCAGCGGACTTCTGACTGTTGGTGATGGCTCAATGATAACAACACTTGCAGCTGACGCCGCAGACGATGCCTTTGCTGCAACAGGTAATGTAACAGTTACTACTGTCACAGGGTCTCTCGCAAGCCTCAGCAACGGTACAGGAACACTCACTGTAGAATCTGCTGTTGATACTGGATCTTTCAGCAACACAGGCACAGTGGACATGGGTGATCAAGACCTCTCGGTTGACACATCTGTCACGGCAGGCGGTATCCTCACAGCTGGTGATGTTACACTGACTGGCGAGAACACATTCACCTCCATTGCAGCTAGCGGCACAATCACAGCTGATGCCCTCACTGTAGGTGCTGACAGCTCTGCTGCTGCACTCAGCAACGGAATGGCTCTTGTCCTGAATAATGACGCAGAGTTCACAGCTGACAACACAACGGAACTAGAGCTTGCCTCCCTCTCAGGTGGTAACCTTGTCATGACTGGCGCAAATGCAGGACTGAAGCTGAATGCAGCTAGCTCTGCTGCCTCCCTCAGCCTAGCAAGCGATGCCCTGACATTGGGCGGTGCGCTCAACTTGACCAATGCCCTCACCTCGAAGGCAAACAGCGTCTTGAATCTGAGCGTCACCTACAACCCAGAGATGATTACTCCTGTCATCAGTGCTGCCTCACTCGGTGGAGCAAGCGGGTTGAAGCTGGATATCACCGCAGACTCACTCGCTAATCTGGGTCTGGATAATAACACCACCTACACCCTGATCAATCTTGATGCAGCTCTTGTAGACAGCTTCGCGCTTGGCTTTAAAGATGGTGACAGCATCCTAGCAGGCAGCTACACCTACACGCTGGGCCTCAGTGCAGATAAGAAACAGGTCATCGTCTCTGTTGACATTGCAGGTAACACATGGCAAGGCACAGGTGCATGGGATTCTACAGGTAGTAACTGGACAGACGGCACAGAACCATCCTCCACGACACCTCGCGGTGAGGCCTTCTTCTTCGATTCTGATACAGCTATGCGCGATGTAGTTGTACAGGGTGCAAAGGAGGTGAAGGAAATGCAAATAGCAGCAGGTACAGGAGAATACTATGGCTTCTCTGGTGATTCCATCACAACACAGAGACTATCCGTAACCAGCGGCAGCATGAATATGACTAATGATGTCATGGTTGAAGCTGGTGCTGATTACACAGGCGATACCATTGTCTCTGCTAATGCTACCCTCAACGTGAACGGTACAGCAACTCTGACCACAGATGCGCTTGATGTGAAGCTTGACGGCCAGCTCAACATTGCAACTGATGCAACACTCAATGTCAATGAAAAATCATTCGCTGACAATATTGTCAATGAAGGCCTTGTCTCACTCAATGGCATCGATCACCTCATCACAGAAATGACAGGTGCAGGTGAGTTAGAGCTCTCCGCCAATTCCAATGCTTCCATCGTAGATTTGACACAGCAAAGTCTCAACATTGGCGCGAATTCCGTCCTCACGGTAGACATTGAAGCCACCATTGCTGGCAACATCGTAAACGCGGGTACACTCGAAGCCTCAAACGCAATAGTCAACATCACTGATCAAATCAGCGATGGAGGTAATATCAATGCGGGCACACTGAATGTTACAGGAGCGGGCGCTACAATGGGAGACCTCACAGCAGGTACAATCAACCTAAGCGGAAGCCTCCTTGACGGCGCAGATGCACTACTCAACGCATCCTCCCTCAACCTCCTTGATGGTGAAACAACACTCAACCTGAAGCTAGACGGCCTCACCAGCTCGACAGCCATTGGTGACTACAATGTCATAGCCTTTGACAACGGATTGAGCTGGAGCGATGTCACCCTTGACAGCGAAACAGCAGATGCCATCACAGCACTGGTTGGCAGCGGACTTGATGTTATCTACAACAACGATGGTGGTCTTGGCTTTACAGTAGAGGCAGCAACGGATCGTCGTTGGACAGTCAGTAACAACTACGCCCTGACACCAGGCTTGGAGAACACTGACCCCAACAACAGAATTGAGCCAATCTTCAATAACATAGGCACAGCAAACAGTCTCTCCCGCTACGATATCCTTGATAGCGTCAAGATGGTTTATGTTGATGTGGACTTTGAATTGAACTTCACGGACTTAACCCTTCAGGACACAGATACAGACGGTCTCATCGTACGCAACCTCACAGGTGGCAAGACTCTGACCCTCACAGGCAAGGGCTCATCCGGTAACGCTGCTGACATCAGCAAGGCAACCTTGGAAAACAACAGCATAACCAAGGTAAACGGTTTGACTCTTAATGACATGAGAGTCGACGTCACCAGTGTAGATGAAAACTCCCATCTGACCATTGGCACGCTCACCCTGAATAACAGTGCCTTTAACGTACTGGATGGTGGCAGAGTGAAGGTGGACAATCTGGTTCAAAACGGTGGTGTTATCACTGTTGGTTCTCCAGCATCGCCCTTCATGACCCTCTCTAATACTCCAGTAGCGGGTGGCTCTCTCACCGTTGGTGACGCAGAGGTGGATAGCGACATTGTCATCCTCGCAGACAGTGAATACATTGTCGAAGGCACAATGACGGCAACAGCTGATGCTACCCTTGATGTGGATGCAACTGGCACTGTTGATGTGGAAAAACTGGTAGTCAACGAAGGCATCACACTCGATGTCGCAGGTTCGGGCAAGACTGACATAGCAGATACAACTATAGAAAAGGATGCTCAGCTTAATGTCGGTAGCACTAGCGAAACACAGCTAGGCAGTGTTGACATGGGAGAAAACGCCATCCTCTCTGTAGAGACAGGCGGTACACTCACCGTAGACAAGCTTACCGGTGGAGCTAGCTCCCAACTACAAGGCGATGTCAGTGTAGCAGGTGGTACTTTCGAAGGCAGCTACAACGGTGATGTACTCATCACTGTTCGCAGCGGCGAAGAAACCACTCTGAACATGGGCAGCAGCCTCAATGTAGCAGGTGAAGCAGACGCAAATATCACACTAGTGGCCAGTGTTGGCAATAGCAGCATGACCTCCCTCAATACCAATAAGAGCCAAGTAACATTGGAAGGTATTGTATTGGGTGGTGATGCAACGACAGAGGCGACACAGCTCACCCTGTCTGCTGCATCCAGCATGACGGATGGTAGTCTGACAATGAGCCTCGATAACTCTGCATTGCAAGGTATTATCAATGGCACAACGCCAACCCTTAGCCTCTTTACAGATCAGGCAATCGCCTTTAATGGTGTCACCATCACCATCACACAAAGCGACGCAACTGCGAGCGTACTCGACCTCACAGGCATCACAAAGACAACGGACATACAGCTCCTCGACCTCGGTGATTCTGTGACAAACAGCACAGCAAGTCTCGCTGGTTTGGCCTTTGGTGCTTACTTCACCAATGAGCGCATCGTCAACGGCATCGTTGTTGTAGACCTCAACACGAATCTCTACAGCTCACTGGGTCTCACAGAGAATGGCAAGGCAGGTATTGATATGCTCAACATGGCTATCTTTGCAGTCAGCCCAACGGAATCTGTAACAGAGAATGCTCTTGCAGCTGTGCTCACTGACATGAACAAGTTCCTCAGCGCAGGCAGCAAGGCAGGAGCAGACAAACTCGGCGCAGCTGCTGCGGGTGCTACTACCACCGCATTGGGCAGCGCAATGGCTGGTGACCTCGGTCGTCAACTCTCCTCCATACGCAACCGTACGATGAGCATGGGTGCTAGCCACTACGTCCAATTTGAAGAAATTGAGTACAACGGCTGGATTAACGCAGAAAGCAACCAAAACTACCTCAACGACGATGGCACAGCCTCTGGTCACGATGCCTACTCATGGGGTGGCACTGTCGGTGTTGATGCTAACATCTCTCAAAGCATGACCATAGGTGTGGCATTTACAGCCATGTATGGTGATGTCACCAGCGATGTTGCTGATACACTCAGCGGTGAACTCAACACACAGTACCTGACCTTCTTTGCTCGCTCCAATGTGGGACGTTGGTCACATAGCTTCATCGTCACAGGTGGTCTTGCTGATGCGACAACTACCCGTACTCTTAACACCAGCTCTGGCTCTTACCAATCAACAGGTGACACGACTGGCTATGGCATGGGTATGATGTATGAAGTAGGCTACAACATCGCTCTCAATGAAGAGCAGACAACTGTATGGCAACCTGTCGCCAGCATCGCCTTCCAGCACAGCAGCATTGATGGCTACTCTGAAAAGGGTAATAACGCCGCTCTCACCGTGGGTGAGCAGACAATGAGCTATGCCACCATCGCAGCGGGTGCGCGTCTCGAAACCGTCATCGGTGAGAACGCCTTCAACCGCGCCGCAGTATTCTCCCTGCGTGCCATGGTCAAGGCAGACATGGGCGACCTCGCCTCCGAGGCTGATGTAAGAATTACAGAAGTCGGTGGCGCTACCCACACCATCACAGGTACAGAGCGCGGCTTCCTCGGTCTGGAACTGGGAACAGGTGTCAGCATCCCAGTCATGGGTGATACAGGTACCATCTTCATTGACGCAAGCGTAGAACTACGCGACCAGCAAAACAACGTCAATGCTAGCGCAGGCTACAGCTTCTCCTTCTAAGAGAGAGCAAGCCTATAGCTAACAAAGCTTCAAGCGCGTCACCCTGCCTAGGGTGGCGCGCTTTTTCTGATTGATTTTCATCCTGTTTGTGCTACGATAACAGGATGCACGCATTCATCTTCTGCCTTTTGCTTTGCTTTGCAAATTTCCTCTTTGCACAGGAAAAGCAGCCCCCGCTTCTCCCCATGCCCCAGCAGCTAGAGTGGAAGAATAATAGTAGTCGTGTCGGATTAATCAGGCTCACTCCTCGCCCCAACAACATCCCAGCAGCCCCACAATCCTACATTGCCCTCCGCGACTATATTAGCGATATTGATGTACCCATCATTCAATACCACCTCTCATTACAAGACATCCCCCTGCCCGCCACCCTCAAAGATTGGCAAATAAAGGAAGCCTACCAACTAGAGGTTGGGGAGAAAGGAATCAGCCTCACCGCCCCCACAGAGACAGGGCTCTACCGTGGCATCCAGACCCTGCGCCAACTCTTCACCAGAACGGGCGAAGGCTACAGCATCGCCCACTGCAAAATAACCGACTGGCCAGACCTTGAAATACGTGGACTGATGAACGACGTGGGACGCAACTACATGCCCCTAGATCTCATCAAAAAAGAGATAGATGCCATGGCTCTGCTCAAGTACAATGTCTACCACTTTCACCTGACAGAAAACGAGGGCTGGAGACTGGAAAGCAAACTCCACCCAGCCATCAATCAGCCAGAGCACTTCACCCGCATGCCAGAGAAGTACTACACGCAGGAGGAGTTCAAAGAGCTAGTCGACTACTGCGCCTATCATCACATCACCCTCATCCCAGAGCTAGACATGCCCGGTCATACAGCAGCCCTACAGCGTGCCCTTGGCGTGAAAACAATGGAAGATCCCCGCGTGACCAAGGTGCTGGTAGAGCTCATAGGAGAGCTAGCCACCCTCGCCCCTGCCAGCGTCATGCCCTACATCCACATAGGAACAGATGAGGCAAAGGGGCATGAGAAAGTCAGCGAGGACACCCTACGCCAGTACTACCAAGCCGTGGAAAAAGCAGGTCGCCAGGCCATACGCTGGCAACCCGGTATCGCAGCACCCAAGGGGGTGGCAAAACCCATACAGCAGCTCTGGACAGGCCGTCTGCTAGCCCACTCTCACCCGACAAAGGGCTGCGACTACATTGACTCCCAAGAGACCTACCTCAACCACCTTGACCCCTTTGAGCTCGCTAGCACCTTTTATTTTCGCCGCCCCTGCCCCTACAAGTGGGCGCATGGGAGGGGATTCATCCTCTGCTCTTGGCCAGACCTCCCCATAGACAATCCAGAAAACCAGCTACTCCAAAGCCCCATCTTTAGCGCCCTCGCCTTTGCCAGCGAGCCCCTGTGGAACAGCATACATGAGGAACATACTGGCGACATCTACGCTGACCCACACTTCATCTACCAATCCAACCTCCCGCCACAAGGCAGCCCCCTTCTCGCGCGATTTGCAGAATACGAGAATAGAGTCCTCGCCATACGCGACAAGTTCTTTGCCGACACGCCCTTCCCCTATGTCAGGCAGGCACATATTCCATGGAAGATGATAGGGCCTTTCCCACATGGGGGGAAATTTGACACCGTATTCCCCGTAGAAGAAAGCCTCTTGAAGGGCGAAAAGCCCGCTGTTTCCTATGATTATCAGGGCAAAAGCTACGCATGGCTACCTGACATACAGAGCGGTCATAGCATCATCATCAAGCACTATGCCAACTACGCCACCCCCCTCAATGGCGGCAGTGGTTTTAAGCATCAGCAACACACATGGTACGCGCTACAGTACATCTACTCCCCCAAAGAGCAGACTGTCCCCTTCTGGGTAGGCGCACAGACATGGGCAAGCTCTGACCGCATCGGTGGTCCTGTCAATGTAAGAGACGAATGGCACTACACCAAGCCACGCTTTTATGTGAATGGCAAGGTCATAGATGCCCCCCAATGGCAGCATGAGCATCCCAGCATCCACCAGCCACTGGTCGATGAAAACTACCACTTCCGTGCACCCACGATGATAAGGCTAAACGAGGGCTGGAATCAGATACTCATCAAGAGTCCCAGTGATCCCAAGATGCGACGCTGGATGTTCACCTTCGCCCCCGTCCAAGCAGGACTCAGCGCGAAGGAATACCCTAAACTGAAGTTTACTACAACGAGACCTGATTAAAATTGCCACGTGAATCAAAAAAACGCAAACTGTCATGGCGCGGCAAGGTAAGCAAAAATACACCTCGCCCACTGCTAACAGTGCGGTAGGCGAGGCGCAGAGGCTGGTTATTCTTTACAAGACTATTCAGAAAAAAATGCTACAAAGTAACGCTCGGCAGCGGCCTTCAGCTCGGGGTTTTCGTAGTAATTAACAGATTCGAGTTTAGCTTGCAGAGCCTCCATGTTCTTTCCGAGATCGTGCATGACCTGCATAACACGAGGATCTATCATAATTTGTCCGATAATTTCCATATCTTCCTCTGTAAGAACTTCATAGAGCAACTTAATATCAACTCCAAGCTGTATATACTTATCTGTTAGAGCTGTGATTTGCTTTATCCCTTCAGCAGGGGAAAGACTTTTACTCTCAATACTCTTGAGAATAGTAGCGAATTGTGTCGTGCATTCAAGCCCCTGCGCAAAAATACTCATAAAGCGCTCAGCTTCGGCGCTCATCTTTTCTTCTTGTCCAACTGCGGGTTGAACGAGGGCAGGAACAGCGCACAGCGCGCAGATACTAAAAGTAGAAATATTTTTCATTAGCATCCAGTCTATACGAACTTTGCTAGCGCGTCAATAACATTTGTGATCATGCGTTGCGCTTTCTTATTTGATGGGCATAGACCATTCAAAGCGTTCGCTAACATCCTCAGTGGTCGTGATGGTGGCGGGATCTCGAAAGAGCGTAAAGTCCTTCTTTATCTCTGTACCTGTGATGATGACTGCACCTTGCTGGAATTCTAGATTGAGTTCGTAGCTTATCTCAATGGCTCCGATTAGATTAAAATCATCCGTTGGTTTTTGCACGGTGCGCATAAATTGAAGAGTGGCATGGGTATCGTCAATCTTGCTATACTTTACAAATGAGAAATGCTCTTCATCCGTCTCCTGCCAGCCGTCAGGGGTGCGTACCTTGATTAAATCCTCATTAACGAAGAGAAACTCCAGCACCCGTAGCTCACCTATGGGCTGTCCCGTCGATTGCAGGCTATCACCTGCGCCAAACTGACTAGGGGCTACAGCTTCGCTTGGGATAGTACTGGAATCATTGCCCGCGCTAGTCGTAGAATCACTGCCCCCACCACCGCATGATGATAGAAGAGCTGCCAGCGCAAAGGAGAAAGTGGCTAAAGGGTATTTCATCCTGCTATATTACAAAAAAATCTCTGGAATGCAACAAAATTTGGCAGCGCGTCAGAATTGCAGCCCAATATAAAAACTTCCGTTTGTTGGGTGAAAAATCATTATTTTTCATTCAACAAAAGGAA